>CAJOPT010000101.1 GCA_905236455.1 uncultured Prevotella sp.
ATCTGACGGAAAGCGAGGCGACCAATACGGCCAAAGCCGTTAATAGCTACTTTTGTCATTTTACTTTAATATTTAAAGGGTTGATAATTTATAATCTACCTAAAATTCAAACTTTTTACACTTTTTTCTTATTTTCGCTCGCAAAGTTACTAAATATTTTCTATATTTGCATCAAATTTCTGTATTAATAAACTTGAAAATCGCTTATAGAGTACTCAAAATAAGGAAAAAATATCGGCATACGACAGAGATTGTAAAATGAAGATGACAATATTAGGTAACTATAATATGTATTACATTTAAAACATTAAGATTATGGGATTTATTAAAGAATTCAAAGAGTTTGCCATGAAAGGCAACGTAATGGACATGGCTGTCGGTGTAATCATCGGTGGTGCATTTGGTAAGATTGTAAGCTCTTTAGTTGATGACATTATCATGCCTCTTGTCAGCACACTGACAGGCGGTGTAGACTTCACCAACAAATACATCGCACTCTCAGACAAGATTACCGACGGTCTGCCATTGGAGAAAGCCCGCGAGTTGGGTTCCGTATTCGCATACGGTCAGTTTGTCCAGAACATCATTGACTTCCTCATCGTGGCACTGTGTATCTTCCTTATGATCAAGGCAATGAACAAGCTCACAAAGAAGAAGGAGGAAGAGCCTGCCGCTCCTGCTGGTCCGACAACAGAAGAGTTGCTTACTGACATTAAGGATATTCTCCAGAAGAAGTAATATAATTGAGAATTAACAATTGAGAATTGATAATTATAGGAGAAACAATAAAGAATCTCCAATTATCAATTCTCATTTTTTTTGTTTGTCAAGTATACCTCGTACGGTCCCTCGGTCTCAGAAACACATTTACCGAAATACTCGCCGTCGCCATTGTCGAAAAGGTCAAAGTTATATGTAACGCTCTCCCCCACACTATTGAAGTACAAATCATGACCGTTATATTTTCCTTCGACATTGATCTTACGCTCCTGTTCATCAAAACTCAGGATACCAGTTACGCGTTTCGTCTGAGAATTAAGCATCAGCCATAATCTTATTGGCGCATCCTCAATCTTTCCTGACAAAGAAAGTGTATCCACACGTACCGGCACTGTGGCAACCGGCTTTTTTTCAATCGGCTTCGGACTTGGAGAGATATCGGCTGAGGTGTATGAGTTCTCCTCAAAGACTTCATCCGTAACAGGAGAAGAGTCAGACAAGAACTCTTTTATGATACCAGAGAGAAGCAATACGATAAGTATTCCTATAATAGAAGCAAGTAAAAGCTTAATACCACAACACCCACCTCTTTTCTTCGCCACTTCAGGACCAATTGGAGCTGCCGAATATGGAGGAGGTGCTATAGGATGTCCCTCGACTATAGGAATCTCCTGTCTTTGAAAGGAACGGTTGGCAGGTCCTGTATTTGTCCGGTTAGGCGGCACGGCAACCTGTCGCGGATTATTTAAGTTCTGCCGCTGTGAAGGCTGCTGCTGAGCTTGTGATTGTATACGAGCTGTTGGCTGCTGTGATTGTGGCTGAGGAGCTGACACAGGCTGCTGTTGCCACACAGGAACATCACTCTCCGCTTTGGCAATCTTCTCAACAAAAGGACTGCCACAACGAGGACAGATACAACTCACCTCATTGTCAGATGACTGTACAGGAACCTCAAAACGCATCCTGCATTTAGGACATTTTACTTCCATCGTCTTCACTTACTCCAATCTGACACTTGCCTTGCTCGTGACTCTCCATGTTCCATCCTCCAACACAGCATTACCTTTCTCTACTGTTGTGATCTTTCGAGGATTGGAGACCTGTGCAAGAACCTTACATACCGGTTTAACAAACTGAGAGACTGAGATCAATGCCGTTGCCACAGCATCAGAACTGTTCAGCAGGACGAATGTACCGTTTGTTCCATCCTGAGTGTCAAGCTGATAGATAGAATGCCCCATCTGCAATGTCGGAGAGACTTTAGTAAAACGTCCGTCCATGGTTGGAGCCGCAAGGTAAAATGTCTCAGGACCGGCAGGTTTACTTACCACAGTAACCGTATCCTCATCTTTAACGTTTGTAAGCCCTACCGTAACAGACTCCTGTATGACAGGACGCTCATTTCTCTCATCATTTTGTTTCGCCTGAAGCTTCTTAACCTGTCGTTCTAAAATCGTTATCCTCTTCTGTAGTTTGTCAAGGATTACCTCATATTCCTCGGTTGTCACATAGCGGTTATTACCAATCATATTCTTCATGACAAAGAACAGGATCAAAGCCAAAACTACAGAAACGGCTATACTTATAATCAGATATTCCATTTGTCTAAACAGTATTAATTATTTTATCAAATCTCCGTCTCCTTCAGATTCTGGATAAGGTTATCGCGAATGCTTCCTACTATAGGATAGAAGAATACAGTGTCCTCTATTGCGTCACTTTCATTCTTCGGCTCCTGATTGCGGTTTACAAAGTTCCATCCACTAAGCAGATGATGCTCAAGATACTTATTTACATTCTCCTTAAAGCGAATAAGAGAACGTGAGTCAACGAGGAAGCGGTCAAGGACATGGATACGGTCGCATAGCGAGATGAAATATTCATTGAAAGCCTTCACCTCATTGATAAGTTGCTCCTTTATCTCTTCCTTTTGCATGTCACCATAGCACAACTGCTCCTTTGGAAGCATAGAGTAATTATACTTCAATGGATTCTCGAAGTTATCCAAAAGACCATTCAATTCAGTGATGGCATTGATACCCTCTGCCGTACGCACCTGTTTCAAAGCACCCCTGCACGTTATCTGTTTCGGCTCCTTGCGCTCCATAACCACCTCAAAGCCATCCTCACCGAACTTCTCTCCAAAGACATCCTCAAGAATTGTCTGAGTAAGTAAGTTCAAGTCACGTTGGTTACCTACTATGTCCAAGACCTTTGAGCCTGTACCGCTGAACATAATACTCTGAGGCATGTTCAGTTTGCGATGCTTCATGGTACGTGCCACATAATATATTAATGTGGAATAGAAATATACGAAGATTATCTTCCGCATACCATCCTCATTCAGTCGCATGTTGTATGAGAAAGTGTCATTCCCACGGGTAGCTTTATTATTAGCTATCGAGAACAGGAATGCGTTTACATCCTCAGACTTACGCTTCTCTGTAATATCATCAAGAATGCCATTGAGCTCTCCGTACTTATCATCATCGGCGTCAAAGAGTTGCTTGAAATAGCTTACATACTTCTGAAGCATTGGGTTGGTATCACCAGACGGGTCATTAAAGCCATCACCAAACAACACGTTTGCCGCAAAGCGGAATGAGCAAAGAAGACTTGGCTGATTGTTATTAGGCTCATAGACCACAATATCACTCGTACCACCACCTATGTCTATCGATGCCACTGTCGAAGCTGACGCATGGAAACTACTTGCGTTAGTATAGAAATAATATGGTGCCACAGACTCCGGCATCTGGATAAGATTCCGTTCTGTTGCCTCAACGCCAAACACCTCCTTGAAAATCTTCGACCAGTTGGACTCCATCTTATGAATATCTCCGACACGCATTGACAAAGGATAGAACCACACCAGTCTTGTCTTTGCGAGATCGCCACCAGACAACAACACCTTGGTTCGCATCAGCAATGCCAGCTCTGTCATGTAACACAAGACACGCTTACTATTGGCAATCTCTGTAGACCATTTCAGGTTTGGCACAATATTGTTTCCATAACCGATAGATTCCTTCTCATATATAAATGGTATGTTGGCATCGCCTAAAGCGATGATCATATCCGCACTCTCCGCATCCATGGCACCGGCTTCTGACAAGACTGTGCGCTGTGGGAATCCATAGTCCGCTCCTATCAGCTTTGGCAAGAACTCTTGCTTCATAATCACATCATACAGAATGCTCTCACCATTATATAATGTAGCCATTAAACGGTCACGTGCTGGGTTCTCTATTTTCAGTGGCTCCGGCTCCTCATCATTACGCATACACTCCAAATGAGTGTTTGTCGTACCAAAGTCTACCGCAAATGTAAACGCATCATGTCCCGACACATAGCTCTGCCAACGAGGACATATCACGCCATCCGCCAAGGTTGCCCCTTGCTCATTGGAGAGAGTCAGCACCATATAGTCGAACGCCGCCCTGACACGATAGTACTTGGAGCCCACGTTCTTCTCTCTTTTCAGAGAACGGTCACGTTGAATGATTTGTTTCTCATCAACCTCATTCTTATAGCCATCATTAAAGAAAGCCAAAGATAACTTAGACTGTTGCCAAACACCCAAAGCCCGATCTATTAACTGGACATTGTATTGCTTCAAACCTTCAGTCTTGACAAACGGGAACACACTGACGGCAAACTGGAGATTTGCTATATGCCCGTAATCATTCTTCTGGTCATACTCCAAGGCTCCATTGAGCGTTTCGACATAGGTGCGTTGCAACGTGATAAACTGTCCCCTCTTCTGTACGGGTATGCGCAGAATAGCCTTGACAGTCTCCACAGACCCTTGCCTGTTGTGCTGAAGCTCAAAACGCGGGCGTCCGTTTATCGTTCCCCAAAGGTCACTTACTTTGAAATACTTAAAGAACACCGGCTTCAATGGCAATAAGAAGTCATGGTCATCAACATTAGGACTCATAGCCACTTTGTTGCCTTCAAAGAAGCAGTCACGGTCGATACCATAGTCGAGCTTAATTATTACAGGTTGGAAGAAGTCAGCATCTGTAAGCCACGGATAGACATGTGATGTCTGAGGAAGAAGGCGCTTGTCTGGCTCTACCCCATAATCGGCTGGCGTGATCTCAATAAGGTCATCCCATGGTCCTGTCACATATCTAAACGGATCGGTGGCAGGAGCATTAAGTCTGTTTTGTAATATCAGCGGTAACCTCTGACGCTCACTCTCAGAAAGTTTCTGCAACATCATGCCATCAGGTACAATCTTGAAGTCACTCTCCTGAATAGCCTGGTTAATATCCTCTGCCTTGGCTGTATACAAGGGGACACCCAGAATCTGAAGTCCCTCATCCATTCGTCTGTAGTTTGTCTCAAGATACTGGCGTGCCCGCTCTACATTTGCAGAGTCAAAAGCATCAGGGTTACCAATATCCTTTACTATGCTGGTTTGCTTATCCTGAGGAAGCAGCCTGAAACAACTTATCAGATAAGCATTCATCTCCTTGCATAGCATCTTCAGCTCTGGATAGGCAGTAAATATGGCATAAATATAATGAACGAATTTGTCGCTTCTCTCATAAAGAGGGCGCCATTGATTAAACAAGTTCACATTCTGCTCAACAGGTATGGAATATACTCCGTCACGCGCATTCGGCGTCGCCATGAAAAGCGTAGTGGGACATGTGGAGCCAATCACCTGATTGCCAAAAGCGAGGAAATACAACCTGTCCATCTTATCAAAATTGAAAGCCTCCTTGTCTTGTTGCAAGAACATCTCAAGGGTCTCACCATACAGGCGGTGAACAGGATTCTCCTTTAGCTTCATTATCTCCACATCACGCTGCCACTCAATTATCCGCAATGTATTGGCATGCTCAGGGTAATTAAAGAAAAGCTGAGCTACATCCAAGGCGTTTGCCACTAAACGCTCATCACTCAAAGCCCCATGCATATCTGGAGTCTGGGAGAGTCTTTTGAAAGCATTCTTCACCAGGTCCATCTGAGCAAACGGACTTGGAATGGCAGTACGCGGCTTTTGAGTCGTTCCCTCATCCGGGTCATGTATACCCTCAATGTCATCCTGTCCATATTGCCGCTGGATAGTCTGCCAGCCTTCACCTGTAGTCTTTTTATTATAGGATAATATATTACTCATTTTTATATATATACTTTAGATAATTGAGTCATATTTCTTTTCTATCAAGCTGTCAAGTTGGCTATCAAGCAGATCAAAGAGCTTGTATGCTACCTGTCCCGGCTTATATTTTCCTATCTTGGTGGCATCCTTCGATGCCACATTGAGAGCCGCAAGCACATGCTTATAGTCTATTTTCCAGTTCAACAGTCCTGATTTTGCAGGAATACCAATCAGCACCTCGCTCAAATCAGTAGTAAAGAGGTTGAAAGGCGTAAAGCTGCGACGGTTCTGAGACATCTCAAGCAGCCACTGGTAATAAACACCATAAAAGTTCTGCGTAAGGGTGGTAAAGAAAGGAGTTGAAAGGAAACCGCTTTTTATCTCCGGCTTGTCCTCTGTATATCCACGTCCTATATCATGCGACAACTGATTCACCACATACATATATGATATCTGGAACTTAACCATCTGGCGGTTAATGAATTGTCGTGTCGGCATTCCCAAATCTTTCAGGTTAAGGCTCTCCACGTCATTTGCCAGACCATACTCTTTAAATATAGGATTCAGAGCAAGACCATTCTGTGTCATCAGCATGTCATCGGGAATCTGTAGGAAGTCAAGGATTGACAACGCACCGACAAACTCAACGATGTGAGCCTGATCATGCTGCCCATCCTGTCCAGGATCGTTCTGATATGGATTCGACATCACGGGGTCACCCAGGTAATAACATGCATTGACTTTAGAATAGTCTGTGTCGGTACCATTTATCCTTAAACCTGTAAGGTTGTCATGATAGTAATACAATGCCGACTTAGTCTTTGATATGAAATCAGACTTGGTGATGGGACTGTCAGGATTCTGCTCAACACTGAAATAAGGCAATACTGTCAGTGCACCTATACGTGAGTTCTGCAGGTCTCCACGATTGTTAAGATTCATGTTTTGTGACGCATTACGTATATTCTTCACAATAACAGGATATCCTGCCGCTCCTGTTCCTCCGAAGATAGAACTTACCACGAATATACGGTCACGGCTATCAAAGATATTGCAGAACTGCTTAAACTCCTCAGAGTCCTTAAACTGATTCAGAACGACACTACCTATGTTTGGACTTCCGACGAAACCGATATCCATGGTTGTCTCAAGCTCACCTTTCGGACCACCAGTAAACAACATACTTGTCAATGCCTGACTCGGTGTGTCCAAAGTATTATACTCTATGAACTCCATGAACTTCTTCGACTCCACAGCACCCATATTATACAAGAAAGTATTTGCAAGAGTACTGGTGTTCTTTGCGACGTCTGCCAATGTTGAGATCTTAACTGAGAAGAATCCTTTCGTCACATCATCACGGTCACCATATAGGGTATGATGGATCTGCTTATACCATCTCAACAGATTATCTGTAGCCTTCAGGTCTGCATTAGCCTTATGAGGGTCTACTATTATAGGAACAACTTCCAACGGCAATGGCATGCCTTGCTCGTCAATAGGATGGACGCCTGCAGCAAACTGCATCACAAGAGGCTTCATCACTCTGGAGCCTGTGCCTCCAACAAGAAACAAGAACAATCTCATATCTTAATGTTTAATCTATATCAGCGTTAAACTTAAACATAAATTACAAATTACTCCGGTATTGGTGTGTGGCGGCAGTTCGAGCTCCACCACCGGATAGAAAATGATGCGATAACATACATTACCGCTACAATAGCTATACTCGATATTGAGAAATTAACCTCATCGTGCGTAAAGTCCATTCCTAACTCATAGAAAACGCCATCAAGGTAGAAGAAATTCACTACAGGAATAATCACCACCAAGACTCCTAATACAGTAAGCCAATTGTACCAACGACTGAAGCGCACGCTGTTGATAACATAATAAAACACAGAGGCAGCACCCCATGCGGCAATCGCTGTTATCAAGGCAACCATGAAATAGCAGTCATTGTTATACATCTCATTAGCAAACTCTGTAGGGCTATACAACACCTCATAGATGTATGCGGGAAATACCAACAAGATAATTGTCAGTAACACTCCTATACCCAAACAAATCAAGTTTTTCATTTCTTTATCTTTATTGTTTATTCTTCAATATCAAGTTCCATCTCAAAGTAATACGGTTCTCCATCAGCATTCTTCTTATAACAGTCATATATGCCTTGCATGAGATAACGCAATCCGAAAGTTGTGGAAGAGAATCCAGGAGCTGACGTATTAGTATCATCGTCGCTCGTCGATGAGTTTATCCACAGAGGGAACTTATTAAGTAGTTTTATCTCAATCTCATCCTTTCTGACTGCCGGTTTCAATTTCAGGACAAAGATGTGTGTGGCTTTTTCCAGGAATTTCGCCGACGCACCCTTATCGTCACTATTGGTGATGCGGCGAATCTCCTTTATCTCCACGTCACTCTTAGCTTCTATCTTATAGTTTTCCGGATTTGTAAGATATTTCTCTTCAATAAGCATCTTATCGAGATTGACAGCCAGCTCCAATTGTAAGTCACCAGAGTTGCGGTCTGCTTCCACACCTTCCAATGCCACCACGCGCTCCGAGCTGCCCTTCTTTGCCTTGAACCGTCCGCGAAGGTCGGTTCCCGACAACAAGAAGGAGTAATACGGTTTATACACTCCACTGGTTTCGAAAAGATATTGTTCCTCGAAACCAGGAAGTTTCGTAAAGTCGCGGAAATCTTTGTAACGGTCGTCAGTTGTCAGACGGGCAATATCCTTATTCTGTCCGACAATGACAATATAATATGGTCTTTGACCATTGTAATCCACACCTGCCGGAATATTATATGGATAGTATTTACCTACATAACTTGCGGATAGCTTCAATACTAACAATGACTTATCCTTCACCTCACTCTTAAACACCGCGTGCGTCATTCCCTCTGCCTCAGAGAATACTTTCTGAGGATTCACTCCAGACATATTCTTTGTGGAATAAATCATGTCGGTGACAAGAATACTAATCTCATTGTCCTTAGTCTTGTTTAACACTGAGTCAAGTATCACCTCAAAATCAGTATACTGAGGATCACCAATCCCTTTCGTCGAATCAAAGATATTATTGTCAGTTATGAATGCACGGAAACCTTTCGGATAGTTATATACAGCATCATTAACTACATACAGAGTGTTCTCATCTGCATTGCCAGGAAGGGCGTTGAGCAAGTCAACGATAGCTTTCTTAAACTCTCCCTTGCCTTGTGGAGAGTCATACGGAACCATGCTACCGCTCCTTTCAAGATAAAACTTAACGGCAAGACACTCATTCCCCACTCCCGAGAAGGTAATCTCCATTGCCGGACGACGGTTAGCGAAAAACTCGGTAATATACTCACGCACATCTTCCTCATCTATAGAACCGTCATCATAGAAATCATCTAACTTTGCTTTATGACTGTCAAGAAAGGTAACTATCTTTTGCCAGTCGGCAGCATCAATAACAGCATCTTTGCCTGCCAACTCCAACAACAATGCATTGAAATCTTTCTTTGCGCCACCCCGGCAACTTACAAACAACGTTAACGATAAAGCTATCGTCAACAATATCATGGCATTCAAGCCTTTAAGGGTTTTCCTATATCTTTTCATATCTCTATTTTCTATTATCAATTTTCAACTTTCTTTGAAACCGAGAAGACCTTTACCCGGTCAGGACTATCAGATTGAGGTTTACGGGTTGTGGAGTGAGTTTTGACTTCCCTTTTTAACTCCCTATTCTTAACTTCTTTAACAATCTTGGCATCAGCCTGTCTGTTGGTAACCGTTTCCTCAGTATGCTTCGCTTGCGAGGTAACCGTTTCTTTGGTACGCTCGCCTTGGCGAGAAAGACCGCTCTGCTTCCTATTTGAAACAGAAAAGACTCTTACCTGATCAGGATTGCTTGACTGTGTTTTGAGGACAGAAGGCTGGTGGCTTTCCACCGCTGCTACCGACCTCACAGACTGAGTCTTGGAGTTTGAGTACTGGGGAGTAAGTTTTGGCGTTTGGGGGTTAACTTCTTTTCTTAAATCACCACCATTACTTATCCTCTTAACTGTCTTGGCTTCTTTAACTACCTTATACTTACCAACAACATTATTTCCCTTAACGTTATTAACAGCCCTGACTTTACCACGTGTCTTATTGTCCTTAGCCTCCTTGTCAGGCAACAGTCTGCGATGTCTTGACGGGGAGAACAACATTTGCGCCTCGTTATCCAGTACGCTTGGATTATCGTAACTTGCGATAAACCAAGAGCCACACAACAAGAGTGCCAAGACAGCAACAATTCCTATCACTGCCTTTAAAGGGGTATAATCGGTTGATCTGCCCTGAAACGAGCCAAAATCAGGAGCTGTGTAGGGCTGCGGTTCGCCGCAAACCGGACAAAAACGGGCTCCTTCGCCTATTTCGGTATTACATTCCTTACATTTCACGTTGTAACATTTAAAGTTGCTAAGCAGCGAGTCAACGAGAGCAAAGAAACTCGTTTCTTTGCCGAGCGTGAGCTGCTTGGCAGCGTTTATGCCGCAAAGTTACGATTAAATGAGCACAATACCAAAAAAAAGCATGTTTTTTTATATTGTCGTAATCGTTTCTTTGAAAGTTTAACTAACTCTCACTCTCATTGGCGTTTGCGTTAAAAAGTTGTGCATACCGACCTCTCATGGCAAGGAGTTCTTCATGCGTGCCTTGCTCCACGATGTGTCCATGTTCCAAAACAATTATAATATCGGCATTACGAACCGTAGAGAGACGATGGGCAATGACAAATGTCGTTCGTCCATGCTTTATCTTGTCCATTCCTTGTTGCACAAGTCTCTCCGTACGTGTATCGATGCTTGATGTAGCCTCATCGAGCACAAGTACAGGCGGATCGGCGACGGCAGCTCTTGCGATGGCGAGCAACTGACGCTCACCTTGCGACAGATTTCCACCATCAGCATTCAACATTGTCTGGTAGCCATTGGCGAGGCGGCGTATAAAATCATCAGCCCCTACAAGTTGTGCGGCCGCAATACAATCCTCGTCTTTAGCATCCAGTTTCCCATAACGGATATTATCCATTACGGTGCCTGTAAAGAGATGTGTCTCTTGCAAAACTATACTCATACTCCTACGAAGACTTTTCTTCTCAATGTCTGTAACAGGAATACCATCATAGAGAATATGTCCGCTCTGAATTTCATAGAAGCGATTTATCAGATTTATAATAGTAGTCTTACCTGCACCTGTACCGCCAACAAAAGCTATCTTCTGTCCAGGTGACGTATTGATGTTGATATCAAAAAGCACTTGTTTGGAAGGTGTATATCCAAAGTCAACATGACGGAAATCGACATCGCCCATCACTGCAATATTTTCTTTCTTCACAGAGTCAGTTGTCTCAGATACCCATTTCCCGTTTCTCATTTGCCAAGAACCGTTATCTTCCTCTGGTTCCGCATCCAGTAGTTGAAACACTCTTTCAGCACCTACAGAAGCGTTAAGTACAGAATTAATCTGTTGACTTACATGACTGATTGGCTGAGTGAAACTCTTGTTTAATTGAAGAAAAGCTACAATTGTTCCCAATGAGAGTGAGGCAAGTGAAGGTATCATTGGAACTGACGAGAAATCTGATAAGGCAATAGCTGCTCCCACTACAGCGATAAGCACATAACCTAAATTCCCCAAGTTACCATTCACCGGCATCACAATATTAGCAAATCTATTAGCTTGACATGCACTGGTACGCAGACGCTCATTTATCTCCTCGAACTCACGGATTGCCTCGCGCTCATGACAGAACACCTTGACAACCTTCTGACCTGTCATCATCTCCTCGATAAAACCATTGACACGCGCAAGGCTTTCCTGCTGATCCTTGAAATACCTACGTGAGAGCGTTCCCAGCTTTGTCGTCGCATACATCATCATAATGGCAATACACACAGATACTAATGTCAGTGGCACACTCAGCACAACCATCGATGTAAACGTGGCAACTATTGTAATCAGAGAATTAAATACCTGAGCCAAGGAAGTAGAAATCATCTGTCGAAGGGAGTCCACGTCATTTGTGTAAACCGACATCACATCACCATGAGAACGTTGGTCAAAATATTTTACAGGAAGAGTCTCCATATGCTTAAAGAGACTCTTTCGCAAACGGAGCATAGTACCTTGCGACACCATAATCATCAAACGATTATAAGTATACGAGCACACTACACCGAGAAAGAGAACTGTGCCAAGTTTAAACAACGCCTGCGCCAACGACTTATACTCTGGATTATCCATCATTGTAAGAGGTACGATATAGTCATCAACAAGTGTCTTTGTGAAAAGAGTTGACATAAGCGACGCTACTGATGCCACAACGATACATATTAAGACCGCACCGACATGAAAACGATAGTTAGCCAACACAAACTTCGTAAGTCGCCATATTGTAGCTTTCTTGTCTTTGTCTATCTTCTGAAAACCAGCTTGCGGCTGACGTGGCTGGCGCCCCATATTCATATTTCTCATGCCATACCTCCTTTCTT
This sequence comes from uncultured Prevotella sp., assembly GCA_905236455.1. GTDB lineage: Bacteria > Bacteroidota > Bacteroidia > Bacteroidales > Bacteroidaceae > Prevotella. Next base: position 12,377 of record CAJOPT010000101.1, read on the forward strand.
ATCAAAATCACCTTGTCCCTCATTCTGTATTTTGAATATCTCTTGATAGAGTTTATTGTTGTGGAGCAAGTTCTCATGTATATCAAATCCCGTCACCATACCATTGTCCATAACTATAATCCTGTCACAGTCACTTATACTTGAGATGCGTTGTGATATTATCAGCTTAGTCATAGCAGGCAGTCCCTCTCGCAAAGCCTTACGGATCCGGGCATCTGTGGTATTATCACAAGCAGAAGTGGAATCATCAAGGACTAATATCTTGGGATGTTTCAACAATGCCATGGCTATACATAGACGCTGCCGTTGTCCTCCAGAAACATTGGTTCCACCCTGCTCTATCATCGTATTATACCCATCTGTCATCTGGCTAATAAACTCATCGGCACATGCCAACCTACAAGCTTGCACACAATCCTCAAGAGAAGCTTCGGGATTACCCCATCGAAGGTTGTCGAGGATTGTGCCACTGAATAGCATGTTCTGCTGCAATACAACTGAAACAGCATTACGAAGAACCTCCAAGTCGTATTCTTTGACATTATGTCCACTTACAAGAACTTCTCCTTGGGCGACATCATATAGTCGGCTGATAAGGTTAACTAATGTGGATTTCCCTGAACCAGTACCGCCAATCACACCTATCGTCTGTCCGCTCTCTATATTAAAAGACACATCAAAGAGTGCGGAACGGCGCGACACATGTTCCTTTTTTTGAGTGTCATCAGAACTGCCTTTCTCTCTAACGTCACGGTAATCGAAACGTACATTCCGGAAAACTACTGAGCCGTTGGAAACCTCTTTTACAGGATGCTCCGGGTTTTGTATATCTGCACGCTCATTAATTATCTCAGCTACACGTTTGCCGCTGGCGGCACTCTGAGTCAGCATTACAAAAATCATGGACAGCATCATCAGTGCCTGTAAGATTGACATAACATAGGTGAAAAGCGATGTCAACTCACCAGTGGTCAACGTTCCGCTAACGATAAAATGGGCACCCCACCACGACAGGGCTATCATACAACCATACATCACCATATTCATCACGGGATGGTTGAGTGCCATCAGTTTCTCCGCACGCGTATATAAGTAATACAATGTGTCAGCCGCCTTCCCAAACTTCTCTGTCTCATAATCCTCACGCACAAAAGCTTTCACTACCCGAATGCCCTGTATATTCTCCTGAACACTCTGATTCAATGCGTCATATCGCTCAAACACCTGCGAGAAAAGCCGTGACACACGGGAGATTATCAAATATAAGGACGTACCGAGTACTAACATAGCAATGATGAAGATTACGCTTAACCGGGCATCAATCAACAGACACATTACGATACTCAGCACCAAACGGAATGGGGCACGCACCGTTACACGTAGAATCTGCTGCCAGGCATTCTGCAAGTTGTTCACATCCGTAGTCATACGTGTAACTAAGCCAGAAGTGGAGTACTTGTCTATATCAGAAAAGGCAAAAGTCTGGATATTACGATACATTGCCTTCCGAAGATTGGACGCAAACCCCGTTGCCGCTTTTGCGGAGAACCGCCCTGCCATGATACCAAACAAAAGGCTTAACATTGCCATTCCCAGCATCATCGCACCATAATAGTACACCTGACGGATGTCGCCTTTCATAATCCCTTTGTCAATCAATGAGGCAGTCACCCATGGAATAAGTACATCCATAACCACTTCTAAAGAGGTGACTACCGGGGTCAGGATAGAGACCGTACGGTATTCCTTTACTTGTTTTAATAATGTCTTTAGCATATAATATTATTCATCAACAAATTCAAGATACCCCTCAATCCATTCAGGATGCTCTTCGGGTGAAGGAGTTGAGGAATGTGACACTGACAACCCCAGCAAGCGTATTGCCTTAGACGAAACCGGTTCGACTGAACGGAAAAGCTCCTTTGCCAGTGGAAGAATCTGACTCTTTGCCTTAAGGACCTTAACTTGAGTAATACTCCGTGTTATCTGTGTAAAATCAGCATATTTGACTTTTAACGTTAGAGTGCGCCCTTCAAATTCAGCTTTAGAGATACGCCGCACAAGTTCCAGCGTGAGGTGATAAATCTCAATGGTAATCTGGGATTCTTTCGTAAGATCTGACAGGAATGTCTGCTCACATCCAACCGACTTACGATCCCTCTCCACAATAACAGGACGATTATCTATACCTCGTGCAAAATCATAATATACCCTCCCTGCTTTTCCGAATACCTCAGTGAGATAATCCAAAGAGATGTCACGCAACTGTCTTCCATAGAAAACACCCATCTTGTGCATACGCTCTGCCGTACGTGGTCCAACACCCCAGAATTTCTCTATTGGAAGTGCAGATATAAACTCAAGAGAACGGTCTGGATGTATGGTTGTAAGTCCGTCTGGTTTTCGCCAGTCACTTGCTATCTTCGCAAGAAACTTATTGTAACTGACACCTGCGGAAGCGGTCAATGATGTCCGCTCACGTATTTTACGCTTTATCTCAAGTGCTATGTCTCGGGCAAGAGAAATATCTTTCTTGTTTTCTGTCACATCAAGGAAAGCCTCATCCAAGGAAATTGGCTCTACAATATCGGTGTATTCATGAAAAACCTCATGAATCTGACTCGACACTTCTTTATATAAGCTGAAATGGGGAGGTACGATAATCAACTGCGGACAACGACGCTTTGCCGTTGCTACAGACTGAGCAGAATGGACACCAAAGGGACGGGCTTCGTAGGAAGCTGTAGAAACCACACCTCTCGGACCATCAAAGCCAACAGCTACAGGTTTCCCTTTCAGCGTGGGGTTATCTCTCTGCTCTACAGAAGCATAGAACGCATCCATGTCTATATGTATGATTTTACGCAATTCAGATGCCATCAAATGCCATAGATATTTTACTGACAGACCAAAAAAGTCTTTTCATCATGCAAAGATATAAAATATTATTGTTATTTTTGTAGTCGATATTATATTTCTACAATCATATTAACTAAAAAACTATTTCTTATGAACTACAAAATCATTGACGTAGAGGGTATTGGCCCCGTTTATGCAGAAAAGCTAATTGCCGCAGGCATAAAAGACATCGAGACATTACTCGAAAAATGCGCTAAACCTGCGGGACGCAAGGCTTTGGCAGAGGAAACCGAGATATCATCCAAGCTCATCCTCACATGGACCAACCATGCTGACTTGATGCGTATTGACGGTGTCGGTCCTCAGTTCTCTGAGCTTCTTGAGGCTGCTGGCGTTGACACGGTTAAGGAACTGAAGCATCGTGTTCCTGCAAACCTTAAAGAAAAGCTTGACGAAATCAACGAGAAGAAAAATCTCGTCAACCGCGTACCTGCATTGTCTGAGGTTGAGCGTATGATAGAACAGGCAAAAGAGCTTCCAGCTGTAATGGAGTATTAAGAAAGATAATAAGACACAGATTGTGGTCATAGGGACAGGGGGAAATTAATTCCTAATTACGCACCCGTCTCTATGACCATTTTATTTATATAATAAGGTAATACAGCACCAAAGATCTCAAAATCTTACCTTTTTACACTAGTGTACGTACACAAAATAACTTTTTTCTACTTTTTAACTAAAAAAGTTGTCATTTTGTTTGTTATTTCAAAGAAAACGTGTAACTTTGCAACCAGAATTCAACAATAGAGTTAAAATCAAACCCAATAAAAGTAAAAAGATTAGATTATGAAAGCAGTAGAAGTTGTTGAGAATCTGAAACAGAGATTCCCCAATGAGCCAGAGTACATTCAGGCAGTTTCACAGGTATTAGGAACAATCGAAGAAGAGTACAACAAGCACCCGGAGTTTGAGCGTTACAATCTCATTGAGCGCCTCTGTATTCCTGATCGCCTTGTACAATTCCGTGTAACATGGGTAGACGACAAAGGAAATGTACAGACAAACATGGGTTATCGCATACAGCACAACAATGCCATTGGTCCGTACAAAGGAGGTATTCGCTATCACGCTTCCGTAAACCTCTCTATCCTGAAGTTCCTTGCTTTCGAGCAGACTTTCAAGAACTCCCTCACAACCCTGCCAATGGGTGGCGCCAAAGGAGGTTCCGACTTCTCACCACGTGGCAAGAGCAACAATGAGGTTATGCGCTTCTGCCAGGCTTTCATGACAGAGCTGTATCGCCATATCGGTCCTGACGAAGATGTACCTGCAGGTGACATCGGTGTTGGTGGACGTGAGGTGGCATACATGTTCGGTATGTACAAGAAACTCACACACCAGTTCCAAGGTGTGCTAACTGGCAAGGGACAGGAATTTGGCGGTTCTCTCATCCGTCCAGAGGCTACTGGCTACGGAAACGTATACTTCCTTGTTAACATGCTGAAGACAAAAGGTATCGACATCAAGGGCAAGACTGTTCTCGTAAGTGGTGCTGGTAACGTTGCACAGTATACTATGGAGAAGCTGATTCAGCTGGGTGCTAAGCCTGTAACATGTTCAGACTCTGACGGTTATATCTATGACCCAGATGGAATTGACGCAGAGAAACTGGCATATATCATGGAACTTAAAAACATTGAGCGAGGACGTATCTCTGAATATGCTGAGAAATATGGGGTTAAGTATGTTGCCGGCAAGAAACCTTGGTTTGAGAAAGCTGACATTGCCCTTCCATCTGCGACACAGAACGAAATCAACGGCGAGGCAGCACAGGCATTGGTTGACAATGGTGTCTTCGCTGTCAGTGAGGGTGCAAACATGCCATCAACCCCTGAGGCTATCAAGATTTTCCAGGACGCAAAGATTCTCTATGCTCCAGGTAAGGCAGCCAACGCAGGTGGTGTTGCCGTCTCAGGTCTTGAGATGAGCCAGAACTCTGAGCGTCTCCACTGGAGCCGTGAGGAGGTTGACCAGAAACTGCATGACATCATGAACGATATCCATGCAAACTGTGTTAAGTATGGTACCGAGGCAGACGGATATGTAAACTATGTCAAAGGTGCTAACGTCGCAGGCTTCTTGAAAGTAGCCAAGGCTATGATGGCACAAGGTATTGTATAAGAAATACAATCTGTAACAACAACACATCTATACACTTAAGAACGAGGCAGGGAGATTTGTTTTCAGAATTCCCTGCCTCTTTTTATATTTTATTGACCGAAACTAATAAAAATAAAATTGCTTTTATTTTGTATTTCGCTCACTTAATTGTACTTTATAGAAGGTACTTCCGTTCGGCAATAAAAATAAAAACAGGTTTTTATTTTGTATTTCGCTCACTTAATTGTACCTTTGTAGCTGATAAACTTCCACATAAGCATAAATTGCTTGAGTTAGCAGCACAGAGGTGAAGACAGAACCTCTGTCATACAAATTGGGATATTAAATTTATCATTTCTAAAGATATAAAATTATGACAATTAACGAATTCAATTTTGCCGGCAAGAAGGCAATTGTACGTGTGGACTTTAATGTTCCACTCGATGAAAACGGAAAAATCACTGATGACACCCGCATCCGCGGTGCCCTCCCTACTCTGAAGAAAATTCTCGATGAAGGCGGTGCACTGATTATCATGTCACACATGGGCAAGCCAAAGGGAAAGGTTAACATGAAACTCTCTTTAGGTCAGATTGTCGATGCTGTAAGTGCAGCCTTGGGTGTTCCAGTTCAGTTTGCTCCTGACTGTGCTAAGGCAAAGGAGCAGGCAGACGCATTGAAGCCAGGTGAAGTACTGCTCCTTGAGAACCTACGTTTCTATCCCGAGGAAGAAGGAAAGCCTGTTGGTGTAGAGAAAGGCACACCAGAGTTCGATGAAGCAAAGAAAGCATTGAAAGTAAGCCAGAAGGAATTTGCAAAAACACTGGCATCCTATGCTGATTGCTATGTAATGGATGCTTTCGGAACAGCTCACCGCAAGCATGCTTCTACAGCTGTCATTGACGAGTTCTTTACAAAAGAAAACCGCATGCTCGGTTTGCTTATGGAAAAAGAGGTACATGCTGTTGATGCAGTCCTTGGTAACATAAAGCGCCCATTTGTTGCCATTATGGGTGGCTCAAAGGTTTCATCAAAGATTGGAATTATAGAGAATCTTTTAGGTAAGGTTGACAAGCTTATACTCTGCGGTGGTATGACATATACTTTCGCAAAGGCTCACAATGGTGAGATTGGCGAGTCTATCGTAGAGCTCGACAAACTTGATGTCGCATTAGGCGTAGAGGAACTGGCGAAAAAGAACGGCGTGGAACTCGTTCTTGGCAGTGACTGTACCGCTACAAACGGTCTTGACTTTAGCACAATGACCGTAAAGCCAGGCTCAGAGATTATTAACTGCCCGGCAAACAAGGTTCCCGCAGGTTTCGAGGGTGTTGACGCTGGTCCTGAGAGCCAGAAAGCTTTCGCAGAGGCTATCAATGGTGCAAAGACTATTCTTTGGAACGGTCCTGCAGGCGTGTTCGAGTGTGATGACTTCACCGCAGGTAGTCGTGCTATCGGCGACGCTATCGCAAAGGCTACTGCAGAAGGCGCATTCTCACTCATTGGTGGCGGAGACTCTGTCGCATGTGTCAACAAGTTCGGATTAGCAGACCAGGTTTCTTACATCTCTACTGGTGGTGGTGCCCTGCTTGAGGCCATCGAAGGAAAAGTACTTCCTGGCGTAGCAGCTATCGACGCGTAATAACCTACTCTTTTTATATGAATAAGGCTTGCCCCAATGGAGACAAGCCTTATTTTTATTCTTGTATAATAACTTTCACATTAGCTTGTGACTCTCTCAAGCCACTTCACCATGGCAAACATCACACCCATGGAGATAAGACATACTATGAGGAATACTGTCCAGCATATCCATATCGGCCACTTGTTATACATAAGCGGACCGACCCACAACATCAGGTTTCCAACAGCAGTCGCACCAAGCCATAAACCCTGACAGAGTCCTTGTAAATGTTTTGGAGCGACTTTCGATACAAACGCCAATCCTAATGGAGAGATAAACAACTCTGCTACCGTAAGGAAGAAATATGTCAGAATAAGAACCCATGGACCAGCTTTCAACCCTGCCTTCACAGAGTCTGACATTGCTGTAAAGGTCTCTGCCGACGGATAATCTTGCGCCAAAGAGAAGATGGCAAGGAACAGATATGCTATACCTGCTATACCCATACCGTATGCTATCTTACGGGGAGTAGATATTGGATTACCACGCTTTGTGAGCATGCTGAAAACCCACATAATAACTGGCGTGAGCACGATAACAAAGAATGGGTTAACCGCCTGCCATATTTCCGGAGCTATAGACTCTGTCTGTACGAAATCGCGCGCGAAGAATGACAACGACTGTCCGTTCTGGTGGAAAGAGAACCAGAAGAATACCGCTATTCCAAGTACAGCAAACAGTGCGTACATACGCTGTTTGATCTCAGTAGCCATAGTTTTCTTCTCCTCCTCGGTATACTCCTCAGAGACAACCGTTTCCTTCTTTCCTGGTGTCGGGAACATATTACGTGAAGTAATGAAGATTACAAGAGATATCAGCATCATTACCACTGAGGCAATAAACGAATAATGGATTCCTGTATTAAAGATATCAAGATACTGTGTGCAGAAAGCTGAAAGGTCTGAGACATTGCCACCAACCTTTGCCACAAGCTCTGTAAGATTGCTCATATCGCTTGCTGGCATGGAAGCGCCTTGATTAATATACTCATGACAGAGCTTTGGAAGATCGGCATTGTATGCAAGGTCATGTGCCTTCAGCCACCAGCCACGCAACAACGGAGCAATAAACGGAGCTGCCAAAGCACCGATATTAATGAAGACATAGAATATCTGGAAGCCCGCATCACGCTGACCCTGTGCCCATTTAAGTTTCTCAGGTCCCTCCTTGGCTGCATCTGCCTCAAAGTCATCATACATCTGTCCGACAATGGCCTGCAGGTTACCTTTGAACAAGCCGTTACCACATGCAATCATAGCAAGTGCGAAGACGGTAAGAGGCAATAGCCATGAGATATTGTCTGGAGTTGACAGGATTGGTATTGCCAACAGCGAATAGCCAGCTGCCATAATCACCAATCCCCATGAGATCGTTGCCTTGTAGTTACGCGTCTTGTCAGCAATGATACCACCAACAAGGCTCAACACATAGATTGCAGCCAGGAATATCGCAGCTATCAGACCGCTCTTCTCGTCAGACAATCCGAATTTAGAACAGAGGAAGAGTACGAGCACCGCATTCATGATATAGTATCCGAAGCGCTCTCCCATGTTACTAAGGGCAGCCTGAAGCAACCCTTTTGGATGATTCTTAAACATAGTCTTTTATTTTTTTGTTTTCGTTATATCAAACAGATATGATACCTTTAGTACTATATTATTATAGTTTGACTTAGCAAAATAGTCACGTTTACTATTGCCGTATATATTACCAAGACCAAAATAGTAACGGGCTTCCACCAGGAAATGTCCCAGGTTGGGACGTGAGAACTCCATGCCAAGTCCACCGGCAATACCATATTCAATTTTGTTCTCCACTGGCATGGTTTCCTGGTTAACAATGACATTACCACGTCTTCCATCCATAGAATAGATGTTTGGTTCATCATAATTCTTATGAACAGAGTCACTGAGATAAAATCCCACCTGAGGACCTATACGGAAGAAGAAGTTCAAACCGTTAGTCTCCCTGCCCCAAGCCAGATGAGCCATCAACGGCACTTGTATATAATTGATAGTACGACTGAACTCTTCGACATTGCCATTAGAGTTAATCACCGGCTCCTCATCTGCCGTCTCTATCTTCTGCTTCCATCCTATAGAGGCATAGTTAACCTCACCGTAAATGGAACAGATGGTGCTGAAATATTTCTCACATGTATAACGGACAGAGAAGCCACCAGTGAGACCGCCATGATAACCTTGCTTCACTGTAGGAACAAACGATACGCTTGACAATATATAACCTGCGTTACCTCCAACAGAGAGGGTATTACGATGCTCCCCTATTTGCGCATTAACCCTACAACACAGAAGGAGCAAGGCAATGGTAATTATAATCTTCTGAACTTTCAAACTAAAAACCTTAACTTAATAAGTAATCGCCTCCATCGTCTGATTAGGCAGGAAATGAACGAGCTGGAAGTTTCGGTTCTTATATCCGCCGTTTCCCACTCGGACAAAGTCAAGCCTTGTCTGCAAGGGTTTCCACGTTGACTGGTCTGCCTTTCCAATGAAAGCTGCATGATATTTGTTCAATCCCCTTACGAAGAACATCGTTTGGTCATAACCGATGATGGCATGACGTGGTAATCCGTTCGGGTCCATCTGCTCGCCATATGTACTGACATAAAGTTTTTCCAATGCCTCGGTCTTGTCTGCCGCAGCGTTATAATAGAATGTTGTCGGTATATAGACATTGTACTTATAGAACTGGCTCAGGTCATACTTCTGATACATAAACCACTCGGTATACCCGAACATCGAGATAGCTATGCCAGGGCTAACCTGCTGAAGCGAGTCAAGCTTTGAGAAGACCGCATTCAGCTGTGGCGAGCGTGCGGAGTTCAAGACAATGACATTTGGCTTGTTTACGGAGAAGGCTTTACGGAAATCTGCCAATGGCGTCTTAACATTGGTAAGGTTATATGTTATCTTCGACGCATCAAGCTGCTTCCTAAGATTACTGGTGAAGACTCCTTTATCTGAAGTCACGTCATTACAGTCAATGAATATCGGATGGTGGTTAGGAAAACGCTCAAGGAAAGCACCTATTGCCTTATTGTTAAGTTCCTCCGGTGACTGATACACCTGGAAGATATTAGAATTCTCAGCAACATCGTTACCGGTAATAGAATAAGGTATAACCATTTTAATGTTGTTTGCCTTACAGTAGTCTGCAAGAGGCTTCACCATATTACTATATAACGGACCGAATATCAAATCCAATCTATTGACGCCCTCCTTCAGCAAGGTTGTACGAATGTCAGCGTCAATAGGCACATTCCAGGCGTTCACCTCTGTCTTTATTCCCTCTGCCTTCAGCTGATTGAGCGCAAGCAACATACCGCGATAATACTCAATCATCCTCCTGCCGTCGCCATCATCATTATGAAGCGGAAGCATTACACCGACACGCACGACTCCGTCGTTACTCTTTACGGTTGTCAAGGAAGATGCCGAGACTGAAGACGGTGTCGTCGTAGGCTGACTTTTCTGAGTAGTCTGAGCAGGCTGGGATGTTTGCGCAGACTGTTTCGACTGGTCATCGTTTTTGGCAAAAGGCACAAACACATAGTTTCCCTTCTTCAGCTCAAAACCAGCTTCTTTCATTTCCGGATTAGCCTCAATCAACTCAGGTATCGTAACATTATATTCCTTGGCAATGCCAAAAATAGTCTCACCCTTCTTTACTTTATGTATATATTGCCATTTTGTTGTTTGCGCACCGGCATCTAAAGCAAATAACATCATCACTCCAACTAAGAAGTATCTGAATAGAAATTTCATGTTGATTTTGTTTTTAGATTATATTAGATTGCAAAGATATGAATTTTTTCTTTTATATCCGACATTTACCTTCTTTTTTTTGAAAAAATACAAAAAGAATGTAGACTTATCACTGATACTGCCGCCATGCTGTTAAGGATTTTTTTAAAACTTATTAAATAGCTTTGCCACTTCAGCATTATTTTGTATTTTTGCAAAACTATACAACAAGAACGATGAAGATAAAAACAATTATTGCTATTGCATTCATTTCATTGAATTGTACATTTGCCACAGCACAGAGCATTGACCCTACGGCGACATACTCTGACAGTATAGAATCTATTAAAACTCTTCGCCCGGGTGAGGGTTACTCAGGCTCTGCCCCACTTGAGGTTAAGTTTGAGGCAAACCCATCTGACGACAGCGGATGGAACGCCAACTATGAATGGAGGTTCTATACCGAAGACAACATGACCACCCCGTACCTGATACGCTACGAGCAAGATACAGAGTACACGTTTAATACTGCCGGCTCGCACCGCATCGTCTGCTATGCGGTATTCACAAAAGGTAACGACAGGGTTGAGTACACTGACGAATACTGGTCACAGGAGGTAAGACCTATCTCCATCAGTATCAGCGAGAGTAAACTGGAGATGCCAAACGCCTTCTCACCAAACAACGGTGACGACATTAATAATATATACAAGGCAAAGAAAGGCTACAAGTCAATAGTAGAGTTCAGGGCTATAATCTTCAACAGGTGGGGAAAGAAGCTATACGAATGGCACGACCCTGCCGGAGGATGGGACGGCACATACAATGGCAAGGATGTTCCACAAGGAGTATACTTCGTTCTTGTTGAGGCAAAAGGAGCCGACGGACGAAAGTTCAGAATCAAGAAAGACGTAAACCTCCTGCGCGGCTACACCGAAGGCACTTCCACATTAACAGAATAAACGGAATTCTCTAAACTTTAAACTTTATATACTATCCGCATGTCCCAAGAGAAAGAACACATAACCGTTTGGGGAGCCCGTGTACATAACCTTAAGAATATCGATGTTGAGATACCACGATACTCCCTGACTGTTGTCACAGGTCTTTCCGGCTCAGGAAAGTCATCACTGGCATTCGACACAATCTTCGCCGAGGGGCAACGAAGATACATTGAGACTTTTTCCGCATACGCACGCAACTTCCTTGGAAACATACAGCGCCCTGACGTTGACAAGATTACAGGTCTGTCACCTGTCATCAGCATAGAGCAGAAAACCACAAATAAGAACCCTCGCTCAACGGTAGGTACGACTACTGAGATATACGACTACTTACGCCTATTATATGCACGCGCCGGCACTGCATATAGCTATATGACTGGTGAGAAGATGGTACGCTATACCGAGGAACGCATTGTTGAGATGATACTGCGTGACTATGAGGGCAGACGTATATATATTCTCTCTCCGCTTGTAAGAAACCGCAAGGGACATTACCGCGAGCTGTTTGAGTCAATGAGACGCAAAGGCTACCTTTATATCAGAATAGACGGTGAGATACAGGAGATTACAAGAGGTATGAAGGTTGACAGATATAAGAATCACAATATAGAGGTTGTAATCGACAAGCTTGGGGTCAAGGCTGATGATGAGGAACGACTGAGGAAAACGGTTTCTACCGCAATGAGACAAGGCGACGGGCTTATCATGATTCTCGACAAGGAAAGCAACATCGCAAAGCATTTCTCCAAACGTCTGATGTGCCCCACCTCAGGAATCTCATATAAAGATCCCGCACCAAATATATTCTCATTCAATTCGCCGGAAGGAGCCTGTCCACGATGCAAGGGACTTGGAGTAATCAATGAGATAGACCTAAAGAAAGTCATACCTAACGATAATCAGAGTATACACGACGGTGCCATCATACCTTTGGGGAAATACAAGAACCAGATGATATTCTGGCAAATAGATGCCATACTCAACAAACATGGATATGATATTAAGACACCTGTAAAAGACATCTCGCCGGAAGCTCTTGACGAGATACTCTACGGCTCTCTGGAGAACGTGAAGATAGCAAAGGAACTTGTCCACACATCCACAGACTACTTCATTGCCTTCGACGGTGTAATAAAATATCTCCGAAATGTAATGGAGAACGACGATTCCGCCGCAGGACAGAAATGGGCAGACCAGTTTCTTGCCACATGCGAATGCCCTGAATGCAAGGGGCAACGACTTAACAGAGAGGCATTGTCATACCGTATCTGGGACAAGAACATCGCCGAGCTGGCAGAGATGGATATTACAGAGCTGCATGCCTGGCTCCAGGAGGTTCCCGGACATCTGGAGAAAAAGGAACAGAAGATTGCGGAAGAGATTCTTAAAGAGATACAAAAACGGCTCGGCTTCCTCCTGGAAGTAGGATTAGACTACCTTGCCCTAAACCGACAGGCGGCATCACTGTCTGGCGGAGAGAGCCAACGCATAAGACTGGCTACACAGATAGGCAGCCAGCTCATCAATGTCCTTTATATACTCGATGAGCCGAGCATTGGACTGCACCAACGCGACAACAACCGTCTGATAAACTCTCTGAAAGAACTGCGTGACATGGGCAATACGGTCATCGTCGTGGAACACGACAAAGATATGATGAGAGCTGCCGACTATATCATTGACATTGGTCCCAAGGCAGGACGGAAAGGCGGTGAGGTGGTATTCCAAGGCACACCCGACAAGATGCTGGAGAGTGACACACTGACAGCACAGTATCTGTCAGGAAAGCGAAAGATTGAAATTCCTTGTCGCCGACCAGGGTCAGGGAAAAGTATTGTAATCCACGGGGCATCAGGCAATAACCTGAAACATATTGACGTGACATTCCCTCTCGGAAAGCTAATAGTCGTAACCGGAGTCTCTGGTTCCGGAAAGTCAACACTGATAAATGAGACTCTGCAACCTATCCTATCCCACCATTTCTACCGGTCGCTGAAGAAACCTATGCCATACGACTCTATTGAAGGTATAGAATACATCGACAAGGTAGTCAACGTTGACCAAAGTCCTATTGGCAGGACTCCCCGCTCAAACCCGGCAACCTACACAGGAGTATTCTCTGATATACGCTCATTGTTTGTGAATCTGCCTGAGGCGAAGATACGTGGCTATAAGCCTGGGCGATTCTCTTTCAATGTTAAAGGTGGCAGATGTGAGACCTGTGGCGGAAACGGTTACAAAACCATTGAGATGAATTTCCTGCCTGACGTAATGGTCCCATGCGAGACTTGCCATGGCAAACGTTATAACCGTGAGACTCTGGAGGTGAAATACAAGGGAAAATCCATCGCTGACGTACTCGACATGACGATAAACCAGGCTGTAGACTTTTTTGAAGCTGTTCCAAACATCCTGCAAAAGATAAAGACAATACAAGATGTTGGATTAGGCTACATCAAACTGGGACAAAGCTCCACAACTCTCTCAGGTGGTGAGAGTCAGCGTGTGAAGCTTGCTACGGAGCTGGCAAAACGTGACACTGGCAAGACACTCTATATCCTTGATGAGCCAACAACTGGTCTTCACTTCGAAGACATACGTATTCTGATGGATGTATTGCAAAAACTTGTTGACAGAGGCAATACCGTTATCATTATTGAACACAACCTCGATGTTATCAAACTCGCTGATCACATAATTGACATGGGACCAGAAGGAGGACGGAATGGCGGAAGGGTCTTGTCGGAGGGCACTCCTGAAGAGGTGGCACAAAGCAAACAAGGCTATACACCGGCATTCATCAGAGATGAGCTTCAGAGCCCCCCAGCCCCTTAAAGGGAATTAAAAGCAGAGGGGGCTGAGTCCGGAGTTTTAGTTCCCGTTATTGCCTAAAAGCTCAATTGCCATTTATAAGCAACTCTTTTTCAAAATGGCGAACCACCTGTCGCAACAGGTGATTACGGGTATTCTTACCGTAGATGCTGTGATTACGGTTTGTGTATACCAACTCACGGAAATCCTTATCTGCCTGCACAAGTGCCTCACTATACTCAAAAGTATTCTGGGGATGTACATTGTCATCTGCCAAACCCTGACAGATAAGCAAGGCGCCTTGTAACTGCTCAGCACGGTTTATAGGATTGATGGCATAGCCGTCAGGGTTCTCTTGAGGAGTACGCATATAACGCTCAGTGTAAACAGTGTCATAATAGCGCCAATTTGTCGGTGGCGCTATGGCAACGCCGGCACGGAAGACTCCCGTCTGCGGCGGGAGTCTATTAGACAATGCCTGAGAGGTCTGCGGACAGACCTCCCTGCCCTCACTCATACTCATCAAGGTAGTGAAACCGCCATAGCTCCATCCCCAGATTCCTATACGGGAAGGGTCTACATATGGTTGTTTTCCAAGCCACAGGGCTGTCTCAACCTGATCTTTCGCCTCTAAGTCTCCTATCTTCAAATAAGTACATTTCTCAAAATCGGAACCTCTGCCGCCAGTGCCACGCCCGTCAACAGAAACAACAATAAAGCCTTTCTGCACAAGATAATAGTCAAACAGACCTCCTTGTCCCATGCTGCCTATCGACCAGCTGTCCCTCACCTGCTGACTGCCGGGACCACTATATTGATGCATAATGACAGGATGTTTGGTTTCTACCGCTTGGTTCCCGTTAACGTCTCCATTCCCCTTAATCATCCATCCATTGAGAACCACACCTTCGGAAGTGGTAAAGGTGAAAAACTCTTTCTCTGGCAGGTTATATGAAGCCAGCAGCTCAACTAATTCATGGTTATCCTCCATGACAGATATCACTTTCCCACGTTGATCACAAAGGGTGAATACATAAGGATGATTCCTGTCACTCCAAGTATTTATAAAGTTCTTGAAATCAGAGGAGAACACTGCTTGATTCCATCCTTTATTCAATGTCAGGCATGTCTTTTTGCCACTCTTTCCAACAACATAGACCTCACGGTTCATAGGACTCTTTGCGGCTGCCTGGAAATATACATTCCCGGTCTTCTCGTCATAGCCATACACCTCAGTGACATCATAGTCACCTTTATCCACCTGTCGCAACAGCTTACCATTTTTGTCATACAGATAAAGATGCATAAAGCCATCACGGTCACTTGGAACAAGGATATGACTCTTAGTGAAAAGAATGCCCTCCATAGCTTCTTCCTTTACATACTTCGGCACGCTTTCCTTTATAAGCAAACTACTCGTCACATTGCATGGACTGACAGCATAGACACATAGAGTGTCCTGATGTCTGTTCATTGTGTATATCGCAATATTCTCGCTTTCAGGTATGGTCTTGATACGGGGGATATAACCGTCAGGTGAGAGAGCTACCGGTAACTGACGAGTCTGCCCTGAGGCAAGAATATAAGTCCATGCACTGACTACAGAATTAGCCTCGCCAGCTTTAGGATATTTATACGAGTAGCGCCCAGGATAGACCTCATACTTCTTATTGGTAGGATAAGCTCCTTTGAACATCTGCAAAGAGTAAGTCTTGACTTTACTCTCATCATAGCGTATCCACGACAGAGAACTTCCGTCGGAGCTCCATGCCATGGCATTATTAAACCCGAACTCTTCCTCATTAACCCAATCGGGTATGCCATTGATAATCTTGTTGACCGCACCGTCGGTCGTCACCTGTATCTCCTTCTCACCATCGGTAATGAAAATATTGTTCCTACGCACAAAGGCAATATGCTTGTTGTCGGGTGAGAATGTCGCTACTTGCTGGGCTCCATTTGGCGACAACTTCCTCAGCGTCTTGTCCGTGACACTATAGACGTAGTATTCCGCGGTGAACGAGTGGCGGTATATGCGCTTCGTGTCTGTCTGGATAAGCAACAGTTTACCATCGGCACTCATATCATAACCATCAAACTCACTGATGCGCTCTTCTTTCGTGTCGGCTACGTCAAACAACACACCAGTCTGCTTACCGCTCTTGAAAGAATACCTCTCTATCCTACACCCATCCTGACTTATCTGTGCATACTCATTGCTATTTGCCAAAGGTGTTATACCCGTGACATACTTAGCCGCAAACTTACCGCTGGTAATATCGCTCAACTCTATCGGCTCTGCAGCATTTAATGTCATCATACTCATTAACAGGAAAAATAAAAAACTAACTTTATTCATATCTCAAAATTAATCGCAGTTTTGATGCTACAAAGGTAATGCAAAATTTCGATTAAGCGAGAGCAAAAGAAATAAATTTATTTTGCCGAGCATGAGAATTTTATCAAAACCGAATACAATACATTTAGAGTCACTTGGTAAGAGACGACTATAATGCAGTTTTTTTATTGTTGAGGTGCAGCTTATCTTATCCACTTACCTTACCTAAAGCTATGATATAGGCTTGCCAAAGCACACATCTTCCATTCCAATATCTATGCTTTCAGAAAATAGTTGTAACAACTTTCCAAAATCTTGTTACAACTTCTCAAAAACTTGTTATAACTATTCTACCAAAGCTTTGCTTTTACAGAATCGCTCCACCGTCTTTAATCTTTAAACCCTCATCCCGCACCCCTTTTTCCTCATCACGCACTTGATGCGGTAATCGCTTTAGCGCTTTCACCAAGCGAAGCGACTGAAAGAATCTCTTTTAACCATTACCCTAATGTGTGACGCGTGACACAATGACACTAATAAAAAAAATCATTTTTTGCTGTCACGCTATCACATTTAACCCTTGTATAACATGCAAAAGCCGCATAAACAGGGCATTGCAGAGCAGTGGGAGGGATACCAAAAGGATGCCTGCAACTATCACAGTAGTATCACGATGGCGTAATATGGAAAATCCACACTATCACAGTAGTATCACACACGCATCTTGGAACACTACTTTGGTGTACATGACAGCAGTGTGACAGCTATGGTGACAGCAAGTGTGATTGGAAA
>CAJOPT010000102.1 GCA_905236455.1 uncultured Prevotella sp.
ATCATGCTTACATCAATCCCCGACGGGGTGTATGCCTTATAGTCAGTGTTGTCAATCTCCAGAGTAAAGTCCGTCAAGGGCGTTAACTGGTAATTATACTGCCCTAATACGTCCTTTTCCGCATTCCGCCTATCCTGTGGGTCAGTCACGGTCGGTACAATCTGAGCATCAAAAATCCGCTTCCTGTGGAAGATTATCTTAAGCGCCTGATACAATGAACTCTTACCGGCTCCATTTTCACCATACACCAACACGTTCTTTCCATCAAGCACCATTTCTGTTGCATCACGGAAAGCCTTAAAGTGTTCAAGTTTCAGTTTATTTATCATTCTCTACAGACTCTTGTGGGTTATTAAAAAAGTTTGCTAACAATTGCTTTAAATGACTGTTACGCTCACTCCAGTTCTCGAAGGTAAAAGAAGGACTAGTGAATACGCTCTTCACGTAATCACTCTTTGACAGCTTATAGTAATCATACTTTTCTACAACCGAATTATACCTCTTGGGCAGGTCAAGTACCACAAGATTACCTATACTGTTGCATATATCACTCAGGTACTGATATTTCCAGTCTTCTCCAAGCAAATCTTCATCGCGCAGGTTCACTATCTTGTCAACCGTAAAGCGTGTTGGAATAGCCTCTTTCGAATCCAGATAGAAGGCAAGCAAAGCAAAGGCGTTTTGCAGTCTTCCCAAATGATTGAAATTCTCTGGCGTCACATCTACATAGTTGGCATCTATCTCGCCCTTGTTGGCTATTACCTTAATCATATTGTAGATATTGAACTTCACAGAGGTAGTTGAACCCATATAGAAACAATACCGTATAAGCGACTGCAGGAACGTGATAAACCGTTGTCTCTCTTCTTCAGTGTCAACATTATTGTAATACAGATATACTACAAGGGCATATGTCGGATACTGGTTTGTATAGGCATTAATAATTTGTAGCCATATTCCTACTTCGTCGCTATCGCCACGTTCTTTATTCATATACTTTAAGATGCTGAGTATTTTGTTCAAATCCTCCAACACTTCTTTGTAGGTAAGAGTCTTCAATGGTGAGAATGCTTCGTTCGAGAAGAACTCCCTCAATCTCTTTTCGTTTGAAGTAATGCGCTCACGGCCACGGATAACATGCGAATAATATCTAAATATATCATCAACCGACAGTTTCAGTTCATCGCAGTCAGACTTAAAGTCCACCCACATGGCAATAAACTCTTCCCTTTGCTCCTTGGTGTATGCGCTGTCGTAGAGTCTAGCCTTGAAAATATCAGCATCTTCCAAGTCCATACCTCGATTGTTGATGGTCTCAAAGATGGTTAGGGCCTTGTTCTCTGCATCCTCCTGCCCGTCTGCGCTTTGCACAATGGGAAGCATCGTCACCCTCTTCATTAGGAATTGGGCAAAGTCTGCTAAATTGAAGCTTTCATCTTGCAATACAACAAACTGCTGGTAAAAATACAGCAGGGCGTATTCTACTTTCGTTTCGCATTTATTTTCGCTAATCACACCTCCAGAAGCAACTGACTTGTATCTCGATTCAAGTTTTTCTTTATCAAACATGAACACAGCCTTGATAGCCTCGTCATCAGAATTCTCAAATATTTTAGAATCTATCTTGGGCAGTTTGGTATTCCCCGACCAAGGCACCACATATAGTGAACTCTGTATTGAGTTGATATCAGGCAGGAATATAGACAGCATTTTTATCAGCGTCCAGATGGTGATGATACGTTGTTGCCCATCCACCACAGAGCTCTTTCCATCGTTGCTAAAGTCCTTACTCCGCGCCATAATTATATTCCCAAGGAAATATGGCTCATCCTCTTTGAATGCTCCCATCAGGTCTTTGTACAGCTCATACAGCTGATCAAAGCCCCACGAGTAAGGACGCTGATACATCGGTATCACATACGTCTCGTTGGGAGAGCCAAAGATACCCTCAATCGTTTTTTGTTCCGCAGTTAATGATATCATGTTTCTATTCTATTCTGATTGAGCTAATTCTTCTATTCGAAACAGTTTACTGTCTTGCGATAGCCTTACAACAACGTGTTCGTCTTTCCTTAGCACCGGTGGCAACTTGTCATAAAGCATCGAACAAACAAACTGTACAT
>CAJOPT010000103.1 GCA_905236455.1 uncultured Prevotella sp.
GCTCGTAGTCTTGCGCAGCACTCAGACGATACCATTTGATAGCCTCGTCCATATTGCTCTCAACACCTACACCGTTACGATACAGATAACCCATATTGTATTGAGCAGCAGCATTGCCTTGCTTTGCAGCGCGTATCATTAGAGAATATCCGTGTGTTGCATTTTGCGGTACACCTTCACCCTTTAGGTATGCCAAGCCCAAGTCAAGAAGGGCTTCAGCAAAACCATCAGCAACTATCGATTTCTTGTAGTACTCTACAGCTTTAGCAAAGTCCTTCTCAACACCCGCACCGTGCAGATACGCACCTCCAACTCTGTCGAGTGCTTCTGCGTCATTCTCTTCTGCCGCTTTCAAATACCATTTGGTCGATTCCTCCAAATTTTGTTCTGTCACCTCACCAAGCAAGTAGGTATTGCCAATCTTCTTCATGATTGACACATCTGGCTCAGTTTCCTGTTCTACTATAGCCTTTTCAAACTCGTCTTTAGTACTTATTTGGGCTGGACCTATCAAACTTGTGGTAACTTTGAGAAATTCGACGTATTCGTCTGCTGATACCGATTCCTCTCCAAAGATGTCGGTAACAGTAACGCTTTGTCCTTTTTCGAGTTTGGAGATGTAATCAACTATAGTATAGCGCAACTTCTCGCCCTCAGAGATAGTTTCCAGAGATTCATCCCATATATCTTCGTACTCTATCGGATCTGGTTCCGGCTCTTCTGTATCCTCAACACCATAGAAGGCATTGATGATTCTTTGAGTCCACTGCGATTTTCCTAAGTTGTACAAATGATCCAGCAGCGGATATACCTCGTCTATCATTCCGAACAAATCTGATGTGGTCAAATATGGTGGTCTTTCTTTTGATGCGAAGTCGTACCACTTCTGGAGCAATTGATTGACTGTCGTATCTTCTCCGTTTTTCCATTCCCCACAGATGTTTGACACATTCTTGTAATCGAAACCTCGCATAAACTCCCAAAAGTCCTTGGTTAATTGCGCCTGAACATCGTCTCTCAAACTGAATCCCTGTCCGTACTCGTTATAGAATTGTGCCTGTTCTCTGATAGCATTAACGGTATTCATAATATCGTTCATGGCCCTGAGCCCGTCATTGCCAAAGAACAAAGCCCAATACATGATATTAAGGTTTGTCTTGTTCTTAACCCTCTGCCACAGATACTTGTATATCTGAACGTCCAGATTCCTTATTTTTTCGTTGAATGGTTCAAGATATGCCTTATGTTGTTCAATAGCAATGGAACAAGCGGATGGCTCATTACCGTTATACAACATGTGCTTCACTCCAGATTCTTCGGAATTGAGTTGATTCAGTGTCTGCCAGTCAGCCACTCCTTGTCCGAACTCTAAAAGCATTTCCCTATTTTCTGTGCTAAATGGCGATTCTACAGGTTCTTGTAACTCTTCTATTGAGGGAAGTGAAAAACTGACTACATTTTTATTGACGAAAGGATACAGGAAATGCGGCACGCGACGTTCTTTCAACTGCTTCTCTGCCCAAGTCTTGAAATCATCGAAGCCTATCTCTTTTACCTGACTCCACACAACAGGCTTCTGTATGTTCTCTGCAATAAACTTTTGTCTCATCTTGCCAACCGAGTCCATCGTTTCCATTGGCACGATTGTTCTCGCATCTGTCGTATCTGTCGCCTTTCCTGTTTCAATGAACTGGCGGGCATTCTCAATTCGTTCTTCCGTTGACGGGTGAGTATTCCATCCATCGATAACCCTCACTTTAGAATGGTAATGGGCAGCGTCGCCAACTTCTGAGTCCAGGACATCATCACACGATAACCGAAGCTGCTCATCCTTAGCGATTATACTATCAACATAATCATAGCCATTCCAGTATTTTTCCAGATATTGCTTTTCAGAAAGAAGACTGGCTATTAGATTCTCGTAGAGATTATACCGCTCTGAAAGAACAGTTAGTTTGCACAAGGATGAGATAAAAGGCTTTGCTCCAACAATACGGCATGCAACGGCATCAGCTTCAAATTCCATAAGCCGTGAAAGGCTTCTGTTTTTCTTCTCAACATAGTTGTAGAAGTCGATGGTCTTCCCTGTTATAAATGAAATGGGGCCACTTGCAAGATGGAAGAATTTCTCCCATGTACTATCCGATGCCTGACTTAATGCAGCACTACGTTGCTGTTCCTGAGCCTGTTCTATCATGTCACGGATGATTAACAACAAGCGATACGAAATGGAACCGACTTTCATAGTCTGCTGAGAGAAATGTCCGAACTCGTGACCAAGTATTGCCTTCACCTCATCCTTATTCATTCCCCGAAGCAAACCAAGACCTACCATCAAGTTCTTCCTCGCCGGAAAAAATATGGCCCAGATACTGGTGGAGTTATAGAATACACAAGCATTTACTTCTGCCGTCAGATACACATGCTTGGGCATTTTATTCCCTGTGGATTTCGCTATATCATCGATAATTGCATACAGTTCTGGGCACTCCTTCCTGGTGACCTCAATTCTGTTATCATCTGATGTCGAATGAAACGTAAACAACGGTTTGATGAGATACCACGCAATCTGAATGCAGAACCACCACATGGCCAACCATGCGATAAATACCCAAATAGCGATGCGACCGTTGATGTGGCTGAACTCACTCAGCATTTCAATGAGTAGCCAAGTCACTCCAAATGCAGCGAAGAACAATCCTATACCAAGTAGTATCAACGCTACATAATAGACTATAAAGAGAACTACCCGCCACAATACGGTTGCTGCCTCTTTTCTGATGTTGCTTTCTATTTTGTTTATATCCATTATCACAAATTATGTGCAAAAGTACAATTATTCCATCACACTAAAGAATCTTTTCAA
>CAJOPT010000104.1 GCA_905236455.1 uncultured Prevotella sp.
ATCACTATTTCAGCAAACAAGCAAACTTTTAAATGACTTTTTTTGCAAATAAATCTTAAAACATAGAATTGTTGACTTAAATCAAGGAAACTGAAGAAAAAAGGGGGAAAGATACACCTTATTATATTATAATACATATAATACAACTTTGATATGGCATTTACGCTAAAGGCAATATAAAATTATGCACTCCTCTTTTTCGCTTTATTTTCCTAGGCATCGTAATCTCCTCTCGTGATGGGCGTCTCTGGATCTACAATGAGACTTCATCGTAGGTCAGGTCATAGAGGTGATAGACGAGACTGGCTATTTCAGGATTCTAAGGTAGAGGAGTCGACAGTGGATCACGAGAACCGTCCCGACTTTTCCATATCACATCTTACCTTCCATCGGATAAATCTGTTGTGCACTCTCAAATAAACAATTCGCCCATTGCTGCGGACAGCGACACCTTACATCTTTCACAGATGTCTGTGATGGTTGCACCATTGGATGACAAGCCATAGAAGTTGTCCTCGCTAATGAGCACATATTCCCATTCTCTGCCCATCCGTTCCTCTGGCTTCAGTTCGTTTATCTTGTGCGTCCATTCCACCGCTGCCGTTTGCTTCTGGCGGACATTCTTGTCGAAGAGTTTATCATTGCCTTTGGTCTCTATCAAGTAAATCTTCTCGCGAGTAGCCACGATGAAGTCAGGATGATAGGTAGCCATCAGTCCGTCTTTTCGCATATAGTAGATAACAGCAAATGAATGCTGGCTCTCATTGATTTTCAAGAAACGCTCCACCTCACCATCCTTGTCGAGGAAATCGATAAACGCCTTTTCCAACCCTCCGCCATGTGATGGATAGCCCAATCGCTCATAAATGGTCTTGTGCGTTTCCACTGAATACGTCTCACGCATCTTAATCTCCGTCACTGACGAGAACTTCGTATGAACAACTTGTGCGTCTGTCGTCATGATATTGTTCTGAATGTTGAAGATGGCGCGGGCCATTTCTTCTATGATGTGCTTGGTGACAATGGCGTCCTTCGACAGCAGAATTTTCCAGTCGCTTCCATTGAAGGGATTGAAAGGCTGACCAAACAAGCGTGTACGGATATACTGGTCAACCACAGCAATGGTACGCGCCTCATTGATTTGCAAATTGGGATAACCACTTTTGGGGCCTCCTTTGTCAAATCTAAGTGTAATAGTTCGTAGCAATTTTTGCAGGAACTCATTGTAGCTGGTAGCCGTAAACAGATTGGCCGTTACTTTATAGCGTCCAAACTGCGTCTTCGAGATGGCTTCCTGCGAGATGAAGGTCTCGCCATCCTGTGCCAGGAACTGCCGTAACTTCTCCAAGGGAAATGCCGTAAAGGGTTGGAGTGTACGAATGTCAATCTCCACTTCCTCCAGTTCTTCCTCTGCCTCTCTGACTATCATAGGCCATTCAAAGTCGAACTGCTCATAATCCTCACGCAATCCCACCTTGATAAGGTCGCCCGTAGAACCTCCTTCGCCTGCCTCGCCAGTATCTTCAACAGCCAGTCCTTGAGCGAACAGCTCTTCGTAGAACTGAATGAAAGCAGGATGCTCTATGATGCTCAGCATATCAATATAGGTTCTGGGCTGGCTATGCAGTTGGAGCACTCGTTTACGGTCGTCTGCCTTGATGCTCTGATACTCAGGCTCACGCCACATCAAGCGCAGACCACGACCAATGATTTGTTCCAATAAGATAGGCGCCTCAGAGGAACGCAGAGGAACAATCACGCAGATATTGTTCACGTCGAATCCCTCACGGAGCATCAGTACAGAGACAATCACTTTGGGCTTTTCGTATTTATCTATGTCGAAGAGTTTCTTTTTTGTTTCCTTCCATTCTGCCTCCGACACGTCTCCTTTCGCATTGCTGTCTATGGTGACCACTTCGTCTTGCGAAAGCCCTTCGTCCAGCATCAGCTGGTTAACGTAAGGAGCCACCGATGTGTCTTCACAGATAACGAGCATCTTAGGATTCTTCTTTGCATCGACGTCTGTAAATTCCTTCTCCAATTTCCTCAGTTTTGTCAGCCCCGCACGAAGCATCAACCGCTGTCCGTCACTCAAGTCGCACACCTTACCTCGTTCGTTGCGTACAGCCTTATAATCTAAGTCTTTCAGTTCCGTCAACTCCTGCCTGCGGTCCAACAACAATGTCTTTACTAAACCCTTACGCATGGCAGTTGCTAAATCAAAATCTACAACGATATGAGGAAAATAGCACTTCTGCGCTTTCTTGCCAGAACCTCGTTGGTCGTAAGGGGTGGCTGAGAAGTCTACTTGGAAGAACCTGTCACTTTTCTTCTCTGCAATAGCATTCAGACCCTTTTGCCATTCCACTTCCTCTATCTCGCCGTTTCGTTTCAGTTCGTGGATGTGGTGAGCCTCATCATTGATGACCATAATATCCTCTAACCCTGCAAGATATTCCAGTTCAGAACCTCTTAAGTATCGGCGATCCAGCATGCCGAGGTCGTTACCCGCCGCCTTGCCTGGGCGGATTGGAAGAAGTTCATTGATCATACCTGGCACATCCAACGGTTGGAGGGGATTTGCAATCCCAGACTCTTCTATCTGATTCTCGAACAGATGCCAGTTCGTCAAGGCTATCAGTCCGTCGCCTGTTGTCTTGCGTCCGATACCCTCATCTTTCGTCACAACATTATTTTGAATAAACGAAAACACCTCCTGTCGATAGTGAACTGGTATAAACACATCCTGATTCAGATAGAAGTCATTGGTCTCAATATCTCGTTCCATTCCCGAGCTTTGCTCGCCTACCCGTAGCCTTTCCTTGTCTCGCTGCATCCGTCCACAGAAAGCATCCAGCAGACGGTCATACACTATCAACCCTGGAGCAACGACCAAAAAGTTCTTCGTAAATCGCTTGGGTTGATGGGGATTTGAAATCCCCATCTCATGAGTCGGGGATTTTAAATCCCCTCCAACTGTATGTCTGGCATTCAGCATCTGCCACAGCAGCAGGGCATGCATCACCCATGTCTTTCCTGTTCCCGTTGCCATCTTCACAGCATACTTGGGCATCTGATATTTCTGCTGCCCCAATGCTCCCAAATCGACAACGGGCATCAGGTCTGGCGTCAGTTGCTGGTAGTAGTCCAACACATTTTTCACACCCATCACTTCGTGCAGATAGATGATATTGAGGATCGCCTGCCGCTGCCCTGCATGGAAGTTGCGATTTCTTAATGAACAGTATTCCTCAGAAAACCAGAACTTCAATAACTCTTGCGTTGTCGGAGTCACCTGCTCTAACAGTTCGCCACTCTCCCACGCATCATTCACCGTTTTGCTCAGTCGCTTGGCAAGTTCAAGTGAAGCATTATTTTGATTGATATTCATGTTTTCTTATTTAATTATTTGTGGTTTTGAAAAATAATCGTAACTTTGCAATAAATTAATAACAGGTAATCATCATGGAAAAGAAAAAAATAACATACGAAGAGGCTTTGGCACGCTTTAAACGCTCGTTGGAGATTAAGCATGCTGCTGAAGAGCGCATGGAAAGAGAGTTTAGGGAAATGGGACTTACAGGTACAATAGTGTCGCTATGATTCAGCTTTCCCTTGAAGAAATCAACGCTCTGTCGCCATACGAAGTTTTTTATGCTCCGAATGGCGATTTTATGTTTGCCACCAGTCTCAACATTCATTATCTTATTTCTTTTGAAGCCGAAGAGCCTTTGGGTGAGTGTGATACTTTTCAGTTTGTGATTAGGAAACTGGAAAGCCATCGTTCCCCACATGATGCAAAAATTGAGAAAGCCATTCTTGCTATTCTTGAAGTGTTCTTCAAGGAGCATTTTAATGTTTTGCTCTATATGTGCGACGACAGTGACGGGCGAGAGGCCAACCGTAACCGTTTGTTTCTCACATGGTTCAGAAAAAATGCCAATCCCAATCGCTTTACCATTCGCACAGCTAGTGCCATTGTTGAGGGAAAGGGATTCTATGCTGCCATTATCATTGAAAACAGGAATCCCAGGCTGCAGACTGTCATAGATGACTTTGAGCAGACGGCCAAAGTCTTGACAGAGGGGAAACCTTGACGCACTAAATTTATTCATACACTCTCTACCACTTGACTTTCAAAACCAAACACATCTACTGCCTTGATGCAAACCTGTCGGCTATCCTTATGAGGCACTCGCAAACGGGTCTTATAGACACAGTGCAGTGGGTCGTTGTCGTTCTCAATATTCTCTCTGTAATCCTGCCAAGTAGAGCGGAACGTAATGCCGTCATAGTCGGGGTCTATGCTCCAGTATTCTATCAGGCTCAGCGGGTCACGCTCCAACACCTGTTGCAGTTTTTCCTTGTCCTTATCATCCAAGGGGATATTGTCTGGCGACAGCAGCACATAGTTCTCCAACTCCACATCTATCTCGTCCAACTCTCCTGCAGGTGTCACCGCCAATGGTTTCGCCACCAAGTATTGCAGGGAAGAGAAACGAACAGACCTGTCGTCAATCAGTTTCTTATAGCCTTTCTTCGCCAGCTTATCCAACAGGTCTGGTGGAATAACTAATACTTCCACTTTCGAAGCCTCATATTTCTGAATTGCCTGTGAAATGTCGAACGCAAAGTTCCAACCTAAAACGACCACCTTGTCCCAGTCACCTCCAAGCAATGAGGCTTTCGCCTCAACAGCACGGCGGATGGTGGCTGCGGTTGTCAATCGGTTTGGCGAATCCACCATCACCAGTGTTCGCGTACCTTTTATATATCCGAAGTTCCTGTCGTTCGTCTGCTCTGGCGTAAAGGGCAAAGCGCCATACAGTCCCAACACCACTTGGCTCAAATCGCCCACATGCTTATAACGCTTGTTGTTCCTAAACGCTTCCTTTTGATAGTCGCCTATACTCTGATACAAGAACGGCTTCACCTCCTGGTCAATAAATCGCTTGCGCATCACCAACGAAGCAGGCTTACCAATATCGCAAGTAATCCACCGTCTGCCTAACCGCTCTGCCACCGCAGCTGTCGTGCCGCTGCCTCCAAAGAAATCGCAGACAAGGTCACCTTTATTGGAAGCAACCTTAATAATCCTCTCTAACAAAGCTTCTGGTTTTTGAGTTGCATAACCAACAGACTCTTTTGCTTGAGAATTGATGACATAAATATCAGACCACAAATTTTGGATGGGTTGCCCTTCGTATTCGCTCAGAAATGTCTTTCTTCTTATTCGTTGACTTTTATCCTCAGGGAAATACAACTTTCCATTCTTGTCCCATTCTACCATTGTCTCGTATGAAAAAGCCCATCCTTTTTCAGGTGGTTTGTATCCTTTATATTCATATATTAATGATGGTGTTGGGGTACTAGATGGATTCGTAACTGGATCTCTGCTATAAAGCCGGCCATCTCCATCATCATATACAAAGCGTTGCTTTATATATTCTTGCGCTTCTGGACTTTCTTTTGTTCGTAAGGGATTGAAAATGCTCTCTTCTGTTTTAGAATAGTAATAGATGGTGTCAGTAATCGAACCAAAAGTTTTGTAATTGTTCAGTGCTCCACCTCTTCGTTTCCATATAATTTCATTTCTAAAGTTTTCTTTTCCAAAGATATCATCTAAAATGGCCTTCATATATGCTCCAATATGCCAATCAATATGCACAAACAGGTTCCCTTTGTTAGACATCATTTCTCGCATAAGAACAAGTCTTGGATACATCATTCTTAAATACGAGATTGTTCCTTCCTCCCACGTATCAGCGTAAGCAAATTGCTCAATAACGGTTGGCTTCTGTTGAATATCTGTTCCTGGCAAAGAAATCTTTGTCCGATAGTCTGCTTTCGAATCAAATGGAGGGTCAATATAAATAAGGTCAACCTTTCCACGAAGTGAGGGGAGCCCAGTTTGTGCATCGCCTGCAAGAAGGGCTTGCATCGCTAAGAGGTTGTCACCATAGATAAGACGATTCATCCACTCTCCATTGCCCCCTGCCATATTAAAGGCATTGGGAATCTGAGGCGCACTGCCCTTGAACAGTCCACTTACATCCTTACTTGGCAGCACCAGTTCATTGGTCTGAAGTCCAATCTGCGTACCACTACTGAGCCGCTCCAATATCTGAGCAGCCTCACGTCTGCCTTCGCTCACGATGCGAGGCAGTTCTTCAATTAACGATTTAGACATGCGATAGCATTAATAGTTTTTAGTTATTAATGCGAATGCTTATACCCTCCAAACGAAGAAACCAAGACACAAAAAACGTAGACATCCCTTGTCCACGTCTCTGCGGTCTTGGCATACCTTACAGCGAAAACAAGTATATGGACGTCTACGTATGTAGACGCTTACCTGTTTATTCTTTCGCTGTCCTTCTACTGCCAAGTTTCAGAGACGTTATCGAATAATCAGCAAACGCTAATGTTTAACCCACAAAAGTCATACCGCCACCCTGCGCTCAGGGATTCTTAGCCGTAGTTTGAATCGCTACGATGCTTAAGCGATACTGCTTGCAAATATAATGAATAAACCTGAGACCACAAAGGATTTGCTTAAAAATCTGTTCTCTTTCAGTCGCTCCGCTTGATGACGCCTGATCCACTTCGCTCTCACGGTACAAGATTCAGCTCCTTACGTATATCAGCTTCTATTGCGGCAATACTCTCCGTAGGCTCATAACGCTTAACCACACGTCCATCCTTGCTGACAAGAAATTTCGTAAAGTTCCACTTTATGTCAGACTTCTTGTCGTAGTCAGCATCCTTCTTACGTAACATTCCATCCATAGCCTTCCCCATGTTGTCATTGAGGTCGAAGCCACAGAAGCCTTTCTGA
The DNA here is from genome assembly GCA_905236455.1 of uncultured Prevotella sp. Taxonomy (GTDB): domain Bacteria; phylum Bacteroidota; class Bacteroidia; order Bacteroidales; family Bacteroidaceae; genus Prevotella. Next base: position 6,839 of record CAJOPT010000104.1, read on the forward strand.
GCTTTCAGATAAGTATAAAGCGGAGACTCCTCACTTCCGTTTACATCTATTTTATCGAACTGTGCAAACCGTATATCGAAATTAGCGGTACAGAACTGATGAATCTCTTGTATCGTACCTGGTGCCTGCTCGCCAAACTGGTTACATGGGAAGTCAAGAATCTCCAAACCATCACCATTATACTTCTCAAACAGAGCCTCCAGCTCTTTATACTGAGGAGTGAATCCGCAACGCGTGGCTGTATTCACGATAAGCAGCACCTTTCCTTTATAGTCGGACAATGACACCTCCTGCCCTACGTCGTCCATAACCTTAAAACTATAAATGTCCTGCGCTGAAGTCATAAGTACACAAACAACAGCCAAGACGCAAATGGAAAATAGTCTTTTCATACAATTAAAATTAATCTGATTTGTAAATACTTTTTCATCTATAACGCACAGATACTCTCTTTTATTATTTGTCCATCCGTTTTAATTCGCATTTTCATTTCAAACATACGGTCCCTATTTGCACAATTCTGAGAAAAAGAGTATATTTGCATGCTGAAACAACTTAACATTGAGTGGCAATGATTAGAAAAGCAAATGGAAACGACACCCGACGTATCATCGAGCTGCTGCATCAGGTAAACATGGTACACCACTACATACGTCCCGACTTGTTCAGACCCGACACAACCAAATATGACGAGCAAGAGTTAGAGGCAATGTTCAAAGACTCCAACAACCCTATATTTGTCTATGACGATGGAGGGTCAATATCAGGCTATGCCTTCTGCCAGATTACAGAGGTAAGAAACCATCTGCTGCTACAAGATTGCAAGACCCTGTATATAGATGACATCTGTGTCGACGAGAAATGTCGCGGCAAGCATATCGGCAAAGCATTGTTTGATTATGTCCATGAATACGCCATATCCATAGGCTGTAACAATATCACTCTTAACGTATGGGAAGGCAATGAGCCTGCCATGAGCTTTTACAAGAGCCTTGGGATGCAGGTACAGAAGACTACGATGGAGATTATCCTATAGGGGGGCCTTCAACCAACAGCCTTCCTGCATCTTTTCGCATCATTACTTATCCTTAAGATGCTCTGTCAGCATGTCAAGTTGCTGAGCAAGGACAGCATAGTCCTCTACTTTAAGCGGACAGGTAGCGAGCCGTTTCCCCATACCAACAGGTATAAGCGCAAATGCCTTCTCCTCCAGTCCCTTACCTTCCTCTGTAAGGGTGACAATATGCTGGCGTTTATCCTCTTTACCCTTAAGCCGGTTCACCAAGCCTTGTTTCTCCATACGTTGAAGCAAAGGAGTGACTGTGTTTGTCTCCAGCATCAGGCGACGGGCTATATCGTTCACTGGCTGGGTATCTCTCTCCCACAGCACCATCAGCACAAGGTATTGCGGATAAGTGATACCCAGTTCAGAAAGCATCGGCGTATAAGCCTGTGTTATCAGTCTTGCAGCAGTATAAAGACGGAAGCAAATCTGGTTGTCAAGTTGTAACTCCGCGTGCATATTTATTCTGCTGAAAGAAAAGCCTCGATATCCTCAACCATCTTATCCGGCTCTGTGGTAGGGGCATATCGTTTTATATTCTCACCATCTTTAGAAATCAGAAACTTAGTAAAGTTCCACTTGATGTCGCTGTCTTTCTCAACACTCTTGCTGATCTTTTTAAAGATTGCAGCCGTGGCCTTAGCCTTCAGACCGTGTAACTCCTCTGTTGGCGCCTGCTCTTTCAGATACTCGAATATTGGCTCTGCAGCAGGACCATTCACGTCGGTCTTCTTCATAATCTGGAATGTCACCCCGTAATTCAACTGGCAGAACTCCTCTATCTGGCTGTCTGAGCCTGGATCCTGCTCTTTAAACTGGTTGCAAGGAAATCCGATAATCACCAACCCTTTGTCCTTATACTTCTGGTTCAGTTCCTCCAGTCCTGCGAACTGAGGAGTGAAACCACACTTGCTGGCTGTATTGACAATCAGCAACACCTTTCCCTTAAACTCGGAGAAATCAATCTCCTTACCTTTGCTCGTGAGAGCCTTGAAATCATAAATCTTTGTCATATCAAACTAAATTGAATCGTTATTTATATTGAGACTATGATAAAGACAGTGCAAACGAGAACAGAGCCTACTTGCTTGAGCTATGCCTGATGCGACCTATCTTCTCAAAGCCGTTGCAAAGGTAATAACATCTATTTATATCGCAAGGGTCTGTTCCATTTGGTCAATCTCCACGCTTCTAACGCCACGCTCTCCCATTTCTTTGACATGCTTGCGCAAACCATTTACGACGTTACGGCTTTTTTCAATCTGTAGTTCTACTGTCTTTGACATAATATACACGTTTTTAATTAGTTAGATATGATAATTCTACTATGCAAAGTTAGCAAAAATATGGAAATCACGAATCATTGAACAATCGCAGATTTCGTCTTTTTTAACCTGTAAAGCCACGTACACTTAACATTTTTAAGTACACTATCTTTATTAATTATGCGATAGCAAGTTGCCGCTTAACCATACGTCCTAATTTCCTGAGCGGTCGCATACGCCCCATGGTGGAACGCACGGGTTGAACATCGTAGAGTAACATCAGCAAGAGTACGAAGACACCGACAAGACACATAATGCCATACATCTCTTTGACTGCCACCGCCAGCACATTACGCATGTCGAAATGTATACCGCGGCTCAAGGCATCTGCGATATTACGGCGCAGCCCCAAGCTATAGACACCTGTACACATCGACTCTGCCACACCATTACGTATGAATCCGCTGACGGTGAGGGCATGGAAGAATGTAGGAAACTCTATAAGGTCTTTCAGATACAACGTCATAGTAGCAAAGAATATCCCATATCCAAAGGTACGCAGCATGGTAGGCATCCACAGACGCTCAACATTCAGCATTGGTGAGACGTAGAAGTACATCATCACTTGATAGAGCAGCAAAGCGGCAAACCCCACAGTGAGCAGATGAGTGTACTTAAATCCCCATCGAGGCAGCCCCCCCCAATGCGGATCTCCCCTTCCCCACAATATAGTGAAGGCGCTGCCAGAGGCATAGCCTATGACCTCAAAGACATAGAATTGCTGCGTAGTGGTAAAGCCCCAACCAAGAACTCCACCAGTCAGTGTGTTTTGCAGCACGTGCGGAGTCGCATTCATCACCTCAGCCACGAAGAACATTCCAAGGATTGGCAGTAGTCGCCAGTGGCAGAACACAGATGGGTCAATATAAGGATGACGGATATGTATCATGCGCGCAATAGTGACTGCAAGTGTCAACGGTAAAGCTACAAGCGCACCACACCACACAGGGCTATCACTCCAATTATAATATTCACCGTATGTGAAAAGCCATATAACCTCAAGCATGCAAGCCGACCACAAGAGACACCCTAACCAGTCGAGTGACACTAAGGGCAGCGGCTTAGGCATCATACGCCATGGATGAGTACAGGTATAAATGACAAGTACTACAAAGAGCATCAGTCCTACCGTGAGCCAATGCATCATCTTCCATGAGCCGAGGACGATGGTAAGTTCCTGACATATCCAGTTGCTGGCAGGCATAGCGGCTAAAATTATGATATAGAGCGATGGTAGGAATATGCCGAAGTCCTGTTTAGGAGAGAGCCACAAACGTATGTTGGAGAAGCACTCAAACGTACCGCAAAGCTTAAAGAACCCAGCTATAAAGCTGATGGCACAAAGACCCGGCAACCAAGTGACATAAAGACACAAGATATTGCAGACTGCTATCACCAGCGCGGCATTGATTAGCAGTTGCTGATTGGTGAAGCGTAACTTATAACGGAAGAGAAAAGGGAACGGCATATTGACGCCCACTACCCCACACATTGCCACAAACTGCAGATCCTCACGCATCAGGTCTGTGATGCCAACCATCTGCTGCAGGTTTGCGAAATAGATGCCACCCGACAGTTGGAAAAAGAAGGCAAACGACAGATAAATCCACGGACGCATGCGCTCAGGCACCCATGAATTGAACATCGGCATAGAGAACTTCTGATTCGGATTCCAGCCTGCCATCAGTACATCACCTCCGTTTCCACGTTCAATCCTGTAAGGAGTCGTCGCACATCCTCTGCCTTGTTTTTGGAAGAGAGGCGAATGCGTACAGGTATACGTTGCTCTACTTTTACGAAGTTGCCTGTGGCATTATCTACAGGAATATGCGAAAAGACACTCCCTGTTCCTGCCGCAATACTCTCCACCTCACCTTGATAGGTAACATCTGGGATGGCATCGACCTTAAACTCCACAGGACTGCCTACCCGTATATGTCTCATCTGTGTCTCACGATAGTTGGCAACAACCCACACCTGACGGTCATCTACAATACTTGCCAGCTGCTGACCGGGCTGTACCAGCTGTCCATCATGAATATCCTTGCGCCCCATAACGCCATCACAGGTCGCAACGATAACTGTATAGCTCAAGTTCAGACGAGCCAGATTGACAGCTGCCGCGACACGGACATTAGAGGCAGTAGTCGTCATTCCCGCACTCACCGCCGACGCTCCGGAACGTGAGCCTTTTAGTCCTGCCTCTGCCTGTGCCAACTGTAACCTGTACTCGGCATCCTCTATAATAACCAGGGTATCACCCTTTCTCACATGCTGGTAGTCCTCGAAGCGAACCTCCTTAATGAATCCCCCCACACGGGCATTCAGCGGTGTAATATGCCGCCACACCTGAGCATCGTCAGTCCATTCTTTATTGCCCCAATGCACAAAGCGGCTGCATACATAGCCTAATGCCAAAAGTATGATTACTATTATCGTTAGATTATATACTCTTTTGATATTTTTCTTATTACTCATTTCTTTCTTTTTTTACTCTTTTACTATCATCTCTCTCTTCACACTCACAACGTTCCACATATAAATTTCATCTTGTAATAATTATAAATGATATTTATACGGGCATCGACTTCTTTAAGCTCGGCATTAAGCTTTATGTTAGAAGCATCAAGCATGTCGGTAATCAGTGCCAACTGTGACATATAGCGGTCTGAGACAACTTTATAGTTCTGACAGGCTAACTCTACACTTTTCTGTTGGGTTTTCAATTCGGCAAACGATTGCTGATACATCGTCCATGCCTGGTGCACCTCATTGCTCAACGACTCTTGCGCCACAAGCCTGGCTTCCTCGGTATGACGCATAGCAATACGTGCCTGCTGTAGTTTTTTGTTCTGTTTGAACAATGAACTGACAGGATACTTAATTCCTACGCCGACATACTGGTGTTTATCTCTGGTAACCTCTGGCTGCGTGCCGTCTCAATACCCTTGTTAGCAAATTCTACGCTTGTCTTCTCCCGTTGAAGAGTCTTGCTGTTGCTTTCAACTAAGTTAAACAGTTCACCGACTGTCAACGGGTGCTTCTGTTGTGCCTTTACATGTATAACACCAAAGACTAATATCAGAAGCACAATACTACTGATTCTCATTAAAAAACAATAAAAATGGGGCTGTTTTTTAACAGCTGTAACAACACGTTACAGCTTGGTCTTTGCCTTTTGACGGTGCAAAGGTAGTAATTTTCCACGATAGTTGTAGACCTACAGAGCCATAACGTTAGTGTTTTTTAACAAACACAGGTTTATATGTGTACTTATAAACCCTAAAAAGTATTATCTTGCAGTTGCCAGGTTTATATGACTTCCATCATGGACGGAAGTCATATAAGACCTCTTGCAAGTTAGCTAAAAAGCGGCACCTAATCGTACCCGCATTTGCAGGATGTCTTGAACGTTGCTGATGATGCTGATGATGCCCAGTGTCATAAACAGCGAGAGCAACGTGGTGACTATCAGGCGGGAGTTTTCGGCAAACCATAACAAGAAACCCGTCTGCACATGGAAGGTGAAAAGTGGAACATCTGTGGGAGTCGATAGGACAAACGCAATAGTGACGGCACCACTGATGACACCTACCACGAAAGCGGCTACCATCATCATCTTGTAGCGACGTATAGTGGTCTCCTGATGCTGTTTTACATACTCTACGGCATCCAGTCGCTTTGTGAGTGCTGCCATAAAGGCATCGCTATCCGAGAAATGCGGTTTCTGGGCGAAGAACAGTTCCTCAAGTGTTTTATCTTTTGTCATATCTTCATTTTCTCCTTTAGTTTGTCACGTCCTCGTGAGAGTTGCTTCTTGACGGCATCCTCCGAGGTTTCTGTAATGGCGGCTATCTCCTTGATGTTATAGCCGTTGAGATAGAACAGGGTGATAGCTGAGCGTTCCTTGGGTGGCAGGGTGCGCAGAGCTAAATAGAGATCTTGGTGCGCAAACTCAGCGTCGGCACTGGTGCTGCTAATAAGCATCCGTGCCTCGTCGATGCTCTCCGCTGAGCGTATGCTCGCCTTGTGGTTCAAGAACGTGTTGTAGGCAATCTTGTAGAGCCACGAACGGAAACGTCCTTTGTCCTGATAGCCAGCCGATGAGAGATAAGCCTTCACCAGCGCATCCTGTGCCAGGTCGTCAGCATCGCCTTTGTTGCCACAGCAGAGGGCGAGCAAGAAGCTTCGTAGTGCTTCCTGCTCACGCTCCACCTGTGCTATGAAGACTTCACGCGTCACGGGTTCAGGCTTGTTCTAACAGTTTGTTTTGCTCTGCCTCCATCTCTTTGGCAAGCATCTTCTTGCCTACAGAGTAATTAATAAGGAAGGCGATGCCTATGCCCAGAAGAACCGCACCATATAAGCTGAATTGTTGAAGGTCAGATGCATTCATTCCACCAGCAACACCTTGGAAGATGCAGTACCCTATCAAGGCAACGCCCAGGAAGGTGATAATGCTACCCCACAACAGTTTTGATAGCAGTCTCTCCTTCAGCAGCTTCTTCTTTGGCGAAATTTTCTCCATCAGTTCTTCCAGATCCATGTCCGGATTCTTCTCGATGGCAGCCAGCACGATTTGTGTGCGGGTGTTTGTCTCGTTCATTTTTTTGCGAACTATGAACCATACAATCATAATTGGCAGAACGCATGCCACTGCAATTGGCACTAAGATGTCTTCTAAATATCCCATAATACTCATTTCGTCTTGTTTTTATTTGTTAAACTTCTGTTCTTTCTTGACCTGGTCACTAATATAACAAGTCAGAAAGGCAAAAGGTGACGTTTGCGCAAACTGTTTTTCTAATGCATTCATTGTCTCGTCTGTTTTTGAATCTCTACCCATTAGACGCAGCAAAGATACAAAAAACTACACGAAATCTCCAAATATTTTTGAGGGGCACAGAAATAACTGTGCTACAATAGAAACTTCTGGTATCTTGCCCACTCTTCCTGAAGATTGCCAGCACAGCCAAATTTCTGGAATATTCTGCACGAGTCTGTGACGAATGGTGTTTCAGACATCAGAGATATTCGTAAGTTTCTCTTATAAACAGTAACTATTTCGAAATAATTTCTTATCTTTGCACCCAAAAGAAGCAGATTATGAGTCCCGTATTCAGACGCGAAAGCGAATATACGTTCAAAATATACTCCAACGAGGAGGAACGGATGCACATCCATGTACTCTGCGGCGGCAAGGAGGTCAAGTTCTGGCTGGAGCCGCAGGTGGAGCTTGCTAAGAACTCTGGAATACCCGAATACAAGTTAAGTGAAATCAAGAAAATCGTAGAGAAATTGCAGACAACTTCAAAGAACAATTCCGCCAACACATCGGGAACTCATTTCAATTGCTTACCATCTGCGAATGCTTTTCCCTCTGTATCACCCAACCTAATATAGGTATGATGTATGGGGTCGTAAGTGATAAGATCCATTTGTTCTACATCAGGCTTACCATCCTCTCCGAGATATTTCTCATCACAGAGAACATTGACAATTTCCGCAATTAAGTAATATCCTGTCTCTGATTCGTCAAGCTTCTGCTTTACTTTACACTCCAACGTCATCGGAAAGTCCTTGAACACCGGAGCATTTACGTTTGGTGCTTTCTCAATGGTCCAGCCGGTTTTCTGCATCTTGTCAGGTGTGTTCCTTCCGCTAACAATACCGACATAATCAGCAGGAACTAAAGTATCTGCAGTTGCAAAAGTGACTGTAAGGTCAGGATTAATTGCAAGGTTATCCGTTGTCTGATGCGAACCAAGTGAGATGATGATTTCATGCATATCCCATTGTCCTCCCCATGCAGCATTCATGGCATTGGGGTTTCCGTCTTTATCATAAGTACCAATAATCAGTACGGGTTGTGGAAGAATCCACGGTTTAGATCCAAAACTTTTCATATTTAATAAGCTTTTATATATTTGGAATAAAATTTGATGCCTTATCCGTCCTTATGTTCGTATCACATTACTTTGTGTACTTGACAATGAGGTACGTCCCGATGACTTGCAGCAACAACCCTGGCCAGCCGACAGTAAAGTCCTGAATTG
>CAJOPT010000105.1 GCA_905236455.1 uncultured Prevotella sp.
CATAACACACATGTACTTTTATTCGGTTATAAGTTTCTTCAAATCCTCCATGTCTGGCAATGCTTGTCTGATTTCTGGAGGTAATTCTTGAGAAGTCCGATAGGTTGCTACTCCCATTGGCTTTGACGTGTCAGAGAATGATAGTTCTACGATTTCATCATTCTTTGTTTTACAGAGGATGATACCGATAGAAGGATTCTCATCAGGTAGTTTTACATATTTGTCAAGAGCAGCAAGATAGAAGTTCATCTTTCCTGTATATTCTGGTTTGAACTCTCCACGCTTTAATTCGAAAGCCACGAGGCTTCTCAAACGGCGTGAGAAGAAAAGCAAGTCAACGACAAACTCCTGTCCAGCCACCTCCAATCGGTACTGATTGCCCATAAAGGTGAAGTCTGGACCGAAAGCCATAATGAAGTTCTTTACATTTTGGATGATACGTTGTTCTATCACCCTTTCATCGACTAATTCTGGATCTTCAATGTTAACGAAGTCAAGCAAATATTCATCCTTGAACGATTGAAGGGCACGTTGCTTGAAGACGGCATTATCAATCGTCTTATTGAAATTAGTTTGTTGGATAGTGCCCTCTTTCTTGAAAAGATTTTCAGAAAGATAGTATTTGGTTGTTTCCACTTTCCAGAACTCTGTTGCGCATCGACGTATATAGAACAAACGTTCCTCTTTGGACTTTGTTTTTGTCAGAATAACATAGTGGTTGGTGAATCCTACGTTTAAAAAACTGGCCAAGTCTGAAGCAGATAATTCGTCAGTTACTAATTGACGGATTTCGATTTTGTCAGTAATGCCACTTACCATCGGTTGGTTTCCTAAATCGTCAATTGGTAATTGACGATTCTCAAATAGGTATCTCCATTCTTCATAGAATGTGCGCATCATTTTGATACTTGCCTCAGAATACCCTTTCACCCCTGGTAATTCCTGCCGCAGCAGACTAGAAATAACAGCAATAGCATTACTGCCCCACTTTGCAGAACGACTATTGATAGAAATAAATCTACCAATGCCATAATTCAGCGCCAGCACTTCTTTGTTGACATGTCGGGCAGCCCGATAACGACTTTCAAGAATAGCTTGTTTTATCGCTTTGACTGCGACTACATATTCTGATGATATTATTGTTTGCTCCATCCTGTCTTTGAATTATATAAATGTTTCAGAAATAATGATTTGTGGGTCGCTGACTTTGGGTACAGCCTTTTCTTGCATTTCGTTGCTCATGGTCTGGTATTCATCAATGAGTTCAGCCAATGTCCGTTTCAACTTGGCTTCATCTTCCTTAATTTGTACTTTGTCACCCTTGTAAGGTTTGGAAAGGTCACGCAAGCGACGAGGCAACTGTGTATATATACCTTTATTAATATAGTCAGATAGAATATGGCATTGCACCTTTGTTGTATTGTCTGGAATTACTTGAGTAATCTTACGAAGGAAGTTAAGTGCAGTCTTTGAAATATTATCAAGGTCTGTGCGATTGATGGAAGAATCATCGGCTGCCTCTACATATTCCTTGGCGTATTTGTTCAACGCACGATTCACATGTTCATAATTCTTACTATCAGCCATGAACGGAGCGGCTCGCTCTTCTGGCTTTGCCTTTAGATACTTGATGGCCTCCAAGAAATCGATAGGCTTTACTGTCTTGTCAGTAGCGAGATAGAATTCGGTCTTGACATCGGACGAAACATAGACAATAGACTTATCTGCATGTTTGCCTGTGCTGCGAGCCACGCGACTCTTCAACGGCAATTGCTTAACCTTGTCGTATAGTTCGCGGTTGTTGTGATAGACCTCACGCAGTTCACGTATCAATGCTAACTTTTCGTCCATGCTGTCCTTCACGTTGCTGTCGAACATCTGGAACTGCTTGACAATTTCTTCCTTGGAATAGATCTGCACATCTTCGCCAAAAGCAGAGTGGAAACCTTGCAATTTAACAAGAGCATTCTCGTAGAGTTTGATCTGTTCATTACCCTGAGGGGATGGATAGAACATATA
>CAJOPT010000106.1 GCA_905236455.1 uncultured Prevotella sp.
GCTCTTGCCATTGGTCAGCACAAGGTCAGAATAGTTGCCGTCGGCACGGACATAGACAATCTCGTCCGTGGCGACTCGCACCAATTCAGTGCTGGTAGATATTCTGAGCCATTCCATGTAATGTGCAATTTCTATGCAAGTAGCTTCTGTTCGTCAGCTTTGAGTCTTAGATACTCCTTGACTAACCAACGCGAAGCATCGGTTACTGTGAAGCGGAATAGAAGAACGGACTAAACCCTTATTTCACAAGGATTCTTTTGACACCTTGGTAGCTTACATGCTTTTGCTTCTCTAAGAACTTTATTGTCATGTCTGACGTCTCACGGTTCAGGTCTGTTCCCTGGTCTTTACGTGGTGAGTCGCTAATAGCGGCAGTATAGCTGTTGGTGACAACTTTAAAAGTCTTTTTCTTGCTGATGTTTTTCCCATCCATAGTGAGCAACTTGAGGCTCTTGATTTTTGATGGGTCGCCATTGTTGTATGCTACCTCACATTGAATGCCACTCAGATATGGCAGCCGACATTCATCTGCATGGTGGCAGGAGAGTATCATCTGGCGTAGCTCCTCAGCTGTGATGGTCATCTCAACAGCTGTGTTGCCAAACGGGTCTAATGCCAGGACATCGCTGACGGTGAAGTCTCCGGCGGGGTGAGTGTCGTATCGTATGCCTCCGGCATTAAGGAGACAGATGTCGGCGCCTGTCTCCTCGCGTACGGCGTCGCACATCATACAGCCCAGCTCCTCAAAGTTCTCAAATGGTGTGTCTGCAACAGCCAGCACCTTTCTGAATGCAGGATTGTCACTGAAGAATGTCACCATATTGTCTACTATTTTGTTTTTTCTCGGGAAACTCTCAATGTCTATGTTCTCAGCTTTCTTGTCCGTTACCTTCCCGTTCTCAACCGTAAGTGTCGTATAGGTTACTTTTCCTAATCTGTTGGCATCTTGGGTGACCAGTACACCGCCGTGCATCTCACCACCTGTCAGCTGAGTGTGGCTGTGTCCTCCGATGATGAGGTCTATCCAAGGGAATGTCTTTGCCATCTCAACGTCAGCCTCATATCCGATATGTGATAGCAGAATAATAACATCGCTTTCCTTACTGAGCCGTTCATATTGTGAGATGGCTTCCTTCACAGGAGTGAACGTGATGCCTTTGACATTGTTTGGGTGAGTGTCTGGAATGCCGTGTACACCAAGTTGTATGGCACCGATGACACAAACCCTGACACCGTTGACATCAAAGAACTGATATGGGATAGTTCTCAGGTTCAGTGACGGGTCGGATTGTATGTTTGCGCAAAGATAGCGGAAGTTAGATAGTCCTATGAGACGTGCCAGACCCTCAGGATGTGAGTCAAACTCATGGTTTCCCAATGCCGTAGCATTGAATCCTATCTGGTTCATCAGTGCCACCATGGGGTATGCTGGTATCTCATAGAGGTCGTTGAGCGGGTTGCCTGTCCTGTTGTCTCCGGCAGAGAATATCAGTAGTGCAGGGTCGATAGCCCTAAGACTGTCGGCTACAGCCGCTAATTGTGGGAACTTGTCCATGGCTGCATGCATGTCGTTCATGGAGAGTATGTGTACTTCTTTCTTTTGTGCGAATGCTACGACTGAGAGACTTATCATCAGAAGTAGCAGTAATGTTTTCTTTCTCATCAGGCTTTGTCTTTCTTTATTTTGAATCGTATCTTTTGCTGTTCATGAAGTGGGGCGTCATGGTCTATAGAGTGTCCGTAGCTGTCATACACTTCCCATTCCTTTATCTCGTCTTTGTCAAGTCCTTTTACGACAGCATATCTTAATAAGGCATGCTTGACTGCTGCCCCCTCAAAGATCTCAATGTGTTTCCTGTTGACTATTATCTTCATAAAAGTCAAATTTTAGGAGTTGTTATTGCCAGTTCATTAGATCTTGAAGATATGGAGTCAGCTCACTTGCCATACGTTGGTGCTGCTGGAGGCTGGGGTGCCAGCTTGCGCCATAGCCGAGAGCACCGGTCTGTGGGGTGAAATCGAAGCGATAGATTTCTTTGTCACCGTTTTTCTGGAAATCAGAGTGGATCCTATCAAGAATTTTCTGTTGTATGCTATTCTCTTTTTCACCCAGCATAGGACCCGTTATCAGGACAATCTTTGCCGTGGGATATTTGTTCCTTACGGTTGTGAGGAACCGGCGATAGCCTTGTTCATAGAGGTGTTTGTCATAATTGTTCGTCGAGAAATCATTGGTCCCTAAGTTTATGCATACCACGTCGGGGGTGTAACGGGAAAAGTCCCATGCCTGGGAATGGTCGTTGAACAGAGTATATTCATACTGCCACGGCATAGGGTCCGGGCTTCCTTCTTTAGGACCGTCGTAATTGCGGTAGATGCCAATTCCGCTTCTGGAGATACTCGTGTGTTGTGCGTTTAGAGCGTCAGATACAAGAGTGGCATAACCATAAAAATGATTCTCGGTCTCTTCCTCGAAAGGATCGGGCGCATTCGTGCTCTCCACTCCGTATGCGCATGTGATACTGTTGCCGATGAACTCTATGCGACGATTGGGTAGGGGAGAGGGCTCTAATAATCCACAGCCATCATCGAGAATGAATCCCCAGAACTCAGGATGACGGTTAAGTCCCTCAATGGCGTAGGCAATTCTTATGGTGTGCCTACCTGCCTGGAGAGCGGTGGCGATATTTACTACGGAGTCTTTCTCTGCATTGAAGCTTACTTTGAAGGCTTTGTGCCCGTCGACTTGTGCCATGAAGAAACCACTCATGGGACGTGCCAGCATCTTTAATGACGTCCCTTCAAAAGCTGCCCGTATCTCTATCCCTGGGAAATTAAATGCAGGGCGGTCAGGGTTTGTGAAGTTAATACGCCCGATATACTGTATCTTCGGGTCGGAGGGCTTGATGACGCTACCGCTAAGTGGCAGGGTCGTTGATGCTACAGACACAGATGGCAGAAAAAGCCCGATTGCCATCATTGCTACCAATAGTTTTGTTATATGTCTCATAGATGATGTTGTTAATAATGTATACGTTCTTTGCTTTAGGTTATTTAATCGTTGACAAAGATATGCATTTATTTTTAAACAACCAAGAAAGGTGATGCAAATAAAATATGATGTTTGTAGTTTTTAAACGCAAATAACCATACACTACAGGGGATTGTATTGCAAATACAAATGTTATCTTCAAATTAATCAAACAAATTTCCAAAAGTTACATAATTCTTTATAATTATCTTATTATCAGTTTGTTAGGTCGTATGTACCTTTTTATCAAAGTTACATAAATTACATAGATGCAAAACAACTTGTTTTGGTGTCATAAAGGTGCTTTTTTAGGTTCAATTAGATACTTTCTTTGGTACCAAAACAACTTGTTTTGGTCTGTCAAAAACCTTCTTCTGTGTAATAAACAGAATTCTTTGGTCATGCGTTTGCCCTTATATCCCATACGGATCGGTCTCCATCCCAGCTCCATTTCCATACCTTTGGTAATCGCAACATTTTGCCGAGGAAATGCAAAGTCTTGCTGAGGAAATACAAGACTTTAGCGAGAAATGCAAAATTTTAGTGAGAGATGCACGACTTTTGCAATTTAATTGTTTAAATACATGAAAATTATGATACTTAAAAAAAAGTGTCATAGTATCTAAACATCTGATATACATCTATTTATAGCGTAATATGATGGATTATACTTATTTTTTTATTTCTCATTCATTTGTAATATAGATGCTACACTTAACTGCCAATGCTTGTTACGGGGAAATTTATAACTCTTTAGAAATCACTTTGTTACCTCATCTAAAATGGTAATTAGGTAACGATTTAGAAACGAGCTGAATTACATATTCTGTCTCGTTATACACATTTCCAAA
>CAJOPT010000107.1 GCA_905236455.1 uncultured Prevotella sp.
ACAAGAAACACCTTCCTTTCTTCAGATGCAAGGCATACTGAAGGGAGAAGGCAATGAGGCAACAGACCGACAGATGTTGGACGAATACCTGCAAGAGAAATATAACGTATGACTATTTTCTGTGACACAAATATTGTGATGGAATTCCTACAGCAGCGAAAATATGCTGCCCAAGTAGGACAAATTCTTTCTAAGGCTTCAAAGAGAGGCGACACTCTGTTCATCTCGTATGGCTCATTCTATAACCATCACCTACCTTACCGAACGTTATCTTAAAGAAGACAAAACTCTAACAAAAGAGGAACGCATCGTACGTCTTCGCTATATTCTCAATGGTGTTTTGGGGATGTTTAGATTAGCAAACCAGCTACAAAGCTGTATTTATGATGGTGTCAACGACACTCTCTTTGATGATTTGGAGGATAGCTATCAGGCACATGTGGCTAACGATTTAGGATGTGACATCCTTCTTACAATCAATGAGAAACATTATAAACAGTTCACGAACAACACGTCAATGAAGGTAATAACTCCAGCTTCGTTAGTTGAGGAATATTAGACATTGTGGAACGTAAACAGTATTTCTAAACTCCGAACACGGATAACACGAATGTTTTTGTCCAGCAGATTTAGCAGATACTGCAGATTATTCTTAAACCACGAATCGCACGAATCTCACGAATGATTTTTTGTCACGCAGATCTCGCAGATCTCGCTGATTATCTGTGTCAATCTGTGTCAATCTGTGTCAATCTGTGTCAATCTGTGAGAGACTAAGAACTAAAAACTAAAAACAAAAAACCAATATGTACAAATATTTCTTTAAAAGATTCTTTGATTTTTGGATTGCGCTGATAGCACTGATATGCATCAGTCCACTGTTGCTGGTAGTAACAATATGGTTGCATTTCGCAAATAAGGATGCAGGGGGGGGGACTTCGTCGAAACAGGATGGCACCCAGGAAAAGTCCGTACGAGCAAGATTCGCTGCTTGGTTTGCACCTGTTTTGTTCTTTCAGGAACGTCCGGGATTGCATGGGAAAATCTTCAAGGTTGTGAAATTCAAGACAATGACTGATGAAAAGGATGCAAACGGCGAACTGTTACCAGACGAAGACCGCTTGACAAAAGTGGGTAACTTTGTCAGGTCTACGAGTATAGATGAGTTACCACAACTCTTTAATGTATTAAAGGGTGACATGGCTCTCATAGGTCCAAGACCTCTGCTTGTGAAATACCTTCCATTATACTCCAAGGAGCAGATGCGACGCCATGAGGTGAGACCGGGTATCACCGGATGGGCACAATGCCATGGGCGTAACGAACTGTCATGGACAAAGAAGTTTCAGTATGATGTATGGTATGTCGATCATCTGTCATTCTTGACCGATCTCAAAGTGATATGGTACACCATAAAAACCGTTGTCAAACGTGAAGGCATTTCCCATGAAGGAATGGCAACGATGGAGGCATTTAACGGAAACAACTGAGGTATCGCTGGTTGTTTAACATTTTTTATTCCGATTTATTCTACATTTATCATCTTTCAAACTAAATTTGCAAAAAGAAAAAATAGAATAGCCATGTGTTCTATAACTGTAAAAGTGAATGAAGAAATTCTTCGAAGGGTAAATCCAAACCTTAATAGTACAGCTGCTATCAGCCAGTGGGTGCAACAGTTGGTTGACCTCCATACTCAGGAAATGACAGAATTTATTGACGATGAGTATATGGATATTGAGACAGCACGAAATATTGTTTTGGAAGCCGTAAGGGAAGAATATGCTCGTCCATGAAAGAATTCAAATACATAATTAGGAAACGTTGTGTGAATAAAATCGTCTCTTTTTATCGTAACGTTTCAAAGAAGTACAAGCATACATATTCACAAGGGCTTATGGAGAAGAATGTTCATGATGCATTCGACTCTATCAACCAAATCGAACAAACTCTCCAAAGACGCAAACCAAAAATTACAAGATGGTCTAACTATCACATGGCTAATACAGATAAATGGTATTTCGCATACTTTATCAAAGACGACACTATCCATATTGTTGATGCCTGCCATGCACAGAATATGCATGAATAGAGAACTATGATACTATACGGAGCAAGCGGACACGCAAAAGTGATACAAGACATCATCGAGGCACAAGGCAACAAGGTTTCATTGCTGATCGATGACAATTTGGAATTCAACGAATTTCGGGGTATCAAGGTGGTACATGATGTACCTGCGACTGACGAACCTATTATCATCTCTATAGGTAATAATAAAATCAGGAGGATGATTGCTGAGAAAATCGGACGTACCTTTGGAACAGCGATTCATCCTACAGCAGTTATTTCTTCATCAGCCGTTATTGGAGAAGGAACGGTTGTTATGCCCAATGTCGTCATACAAAGTGAAGGTCAGATAGGCAAGCACTGCATTATCAACACTGGAGTTATAGTTGAACATGAGAACAAGATTTGCGACTATGTACATCTATCTCCACATGCCACGCTGTGTGGTAATGTAACCGTTGGCGAAGGTACATGGATAGGTGCTGGTACAACTATCATTCAAGGAATACATATCGGAGTAAACTGCATCGTTGGCGCAGGAAGTGTAGTTGTAAAGGACATTCCCGACAACTCAGTTGCATACGGTAATCCTTGTAGAGTAGTAAGACAATTGTAAGATTTATCAGATAACTAACTGACGTTCCAGTATATTTTTTTCGTATATTTTGTGCGTTTATGGAATTTGACTATCTTTGTAGCGCGATTATGCAATGATAGAGGATATGACAGCAATGAACATGCGCAGATACCCTATTGGGGTTCAGACTTTTTCTGAGATAATCAGAGGAGAATTCATATATGTAGATAAGACTGATCTTATCTGGGATGTAACTAAGGAAAGCAAATATGTTTTCCTGAGCCGACCACGCAGGTTTGGAAAATCGCTTCTGTCTTCCACATTGCGAGCCTATTTTGAGGGGCGAAAGGACTTGTTTGAAGGACTGAAGATCATGCAGTTGGAAAAGCAGTGGACTGAGTATCCGGTTATTCATGTAGATTTGAGCGTATGCAAAGGTATGGCTGATGGTATGGAATTGCGACGTAAGATCATGCTACTGCTGAAACCATACGCCGAAAGCTATGGGGCTGATGATGACGAGACTACTCCAGGCGGCATGCTTGCGGGGGTGATAAAACGAGCATGGCAAAAGACAGGCAGACAGACTGTGGTTATCATTGATGAGTATGATGCCCCACTGCTTGACGTGTTACATACGGATGAGGTGCTCTCAGAGATGCGGCAGGTGATGCAGGAGTTTTACTCACCACTAAAGGCAAGTGATCCATACCTGCGATTTTGCTTCATCACTGGTATCACGAAGTTTTCGCAACTAAGTATCTTCTCGACCATCAACAACTTGAAGAATATAACGATGCTGCCAAAGTTTTCTGCAATCTGCGGCTTCACTGAGCAGGAGGTCAAGGAGGTCTTTGCTGAGGATATACGCAGTATGGCTGAGTATCAGGAATATTCGCCCGAGGAGATGTTCCAGAGAATAAAGGCACGTTATGACGGCTATCACTTCGCGTACCGCTCGGAAGACATATACAACCCGTTTAGTCTGCTTAACGCTTTCGCCGACAAGGAACTGGATAACTACTGGTTTGCTACAGGTACACCATCATTCCTAATCAAACAGCTGCAGGACTTCCGTACAGACATCACGGCAATGGATGACATAGAGGTGCCCTCGTATGCATTCGACAAGCCAACGGAAGCTATAACCACAGCTCTTCCCTTGCTATATCAAAGCGGATACCTTACAATAAAGGGGTATGACAAGGAGTCGCAGCTTTACAAGCTCGCCATTCCCAATCAAGAGGTTCGCACTGGATTTACAGAGGGACTGATGCCAACATATACAGGAATGGAAGGCTACGAAGTGCAGACTGGCTTTGCACTGAAGTTCTGGAGAGCGCTGAAAAAGGACGATGTCGAACAGGCAATGCAGGAGTTGCAAACCTATCTTGAAGGTATTCCTTACGTGGAGGGATTCAAGAAAAAACTCGATAACGTGTCATCCGTTGAGGGATTTTATGAATATACGCTCTATCTGATATTCTCAATGCTCAATGTGTATGTCCGTACTCAGGTAAAATGCCGTGGAGGACGGATTGATATGGTGGTACTGATGCCGACAACCACATACGTATTTGAGTTGAAGACAACGGGTACGGCACAAGAAGCCTTAGCGCAGATAGACGACCGTGGTTATGGCATCGCATACCAAACCGAAGGACGCAAGGTGGTAAAGGCAGGCATGCTATTCAACATAGAGAAACGCACATTGGAGGACTGGGCAATAGAAAGCTAAAGCATAGAAACTTGTAAAAATCAATACAAAATGAATTAAAAATACGAGGGGCGGTTCTTATAAAACCGCCCCTCGTATTTTTTCTATAATGTATTGAACCTGCTCATCCGTGACCCATGGACCGCTGGGGAGGCACAGCCCTTTGTGGAAAAGGTCTTCACTGACACCATTAGTGTAGGCTGACGAATTCTTATAAACCGGTTGCTTATGCATAGGTTTCCATAGTGGTCTTGACTCAATATTAGCTGCGTCAAGCGCAAGACGTAATGCCTCGACATTTCTGTTTGGCTCGCAGGCAGTATGGATGTCACCGCCACCATGGACAACACCAGCAGCACCACCTACGGCTCCTGTTATTGCTGTCTGGTATGCCTTTTCCTCACCTTTTATTCGGAGGTCCTTATCTAAGACGATTGTTGAGAGCCAATAGTTTGACTTATAGCGTCCGTCACAATCTGGTTCAGCATGGTAGGTTATACCATCAATATCCTTGAATGCTTTCTCGTATAGGCTGGCTATATGACGGTGATGAGCAATATGCTCGTTAAGGACAGTCATCTGCCCACGACCTATTCCGGCACAAATATTCGACAAGCGATAGTTATAGCCAATCTTCTCATGTTGATAATAAGGATATGCCTCGCGTGCTTGAGTGGCATAGAACAAAATACGTTTCTTTGACTCCTCATCCGGGCAGATCAGCGCGCCACCACCAGATGTGGTGATAATCTTATTGCCATTGAAACTAAGGACGCCATACTTGCCAAATGTTCCACATACCTGTCCATCATAGCGTGAGCCGAAGCCTTCCGCCGCATCTTCAACAACAGGAATATCATACTGGTTGGCAATCTCTATGATCTCATGAATCTTGGCAGGCATTCCATATAAATATACAGGGATGATAGCTTTTGGCTTTTTACCTGTTTTCGCAATGCGATCCTCAATGGCTACCTTTAATAGCTGAGGGTCCATGTTCCAAGTGTCAGGCTCTGAATCAATGAAGACCGGTGTGGCACCTTGATATGTAACAGGATGACTGCTGGCACAGAATGTGAAACTCTGGCAGATGACCTCATCGCCGAGGGTAACACCTAAGTCAACAAGTGCCAAGTGAACGGCTGATGTGCCGGAACATAATGCGACAACTTGCTTGTTCTCACCAACAAACTCACGTAAGTCATTCTCAAAGGCATTTACATTCGGTCCCAGCGGAACGACCCAGTTTGTGTCGAATGCTTCCTGAATGTATTTCATCTCGTTGCCACTCATGTGGGCAAGACAGAGGTAAATCTTATCCATATATTACTTATAATACTTTTCTTCTGCAAAGGTAATAAATTTAAAGTAAAAAGTTTGTAAGTAAGATAATAAATGTTTATTTTTGCAGAAGAATTTGAGAATATTTCATTAATAAGAGAGAATATAATGAGATTCCTACGTAAGTTGTTAGACTGGTATTTCACCAAGAACGCACTGCCGTATTGGATGATATTGCTGGTTGATTTGTTGATATGCTATATATCAGGTATACTTGTATTCTGGCTATATTACCGTGGTGCGGTGACGCTGGGTAACATTAGTCTGTTGTCAAGGACAATCCTCGTATACATGATATTCAACCTGATAGGCTTCAAGGTATTCAGGACATATTCAGGGATAATACGTTATTCCTCCTTCGTAGACCTGCAACGGGTAGGCATGGCGATGGCTCTGTCGTGTGCTATTGCAGAGATTATTCACTACTTCTTGTTTTCCGTACATCAGCAATGGGGATTCGTACCTTTACAGGGCAGGCAGATCTTCCTAATGTATGTTGTCGCTACAATCCTTATGTGGGCTATGCGTGTTCTTGTAAAGACACTATATGATGTCTCTTTCAGTTCTGAAAAAGGATTACGCACATTTATATATGGTGTCAAGGATGGGGGTATCGGTCTTGCTAAGAATATACGTAATGCGAAGCCTACTCGATTCTATCTAAAAGGCTTTATTACCCATGAACCTGGTTATGGTGGCAGAATACTTATGGGCGAGAAAGTATATGAGGCCGATGACAAGCTGGCAACAATACTTCAGCGTCAGGGTATCGAGGCGGTTTTGGTGTCTCCTGTGCAAAACGAGCATTTCCGTGAGGATGAGAAGTTGCAGACTTTATTGATAGAGAACGGCATTAAGATATTTATGTCCTCAAAGACGCGTGAGATAGACCCAGAGAACATTGATGCTATTGATGATGAACGATATAACTCCTCGGAATTGAAAGAGGTAAGTGTTGAGGACCTGTTACCACGTGAGCAGATAGATGTTGACATGAACTCCATAGGCGAACTGCTACGTGGCAAAAAGATAATGATTACAGGCTCTGCAGGAAGTATCGGCAGTGAGATGGTTCGTCAGATTGCAATATATAATCCAAAGGAGCTTATTCTGATAGACCAGGCAGAGACCCCGCAGCATGACATCCGTCTGATGATGCAGAAAGAGTGGCCAGACATTAAGGCTCAAGTTATCATGGCTTCTATAGCGAATGCTGATCGAATGGAGGCGTTATTCAGTAATTACCGTCCAGACTATGTCTTCCATGCCGCTGCATATAAGCATGTGCCGATGATGGAGGATAACCCAAGTGAGAGTGTATACAATAATGTATATGGTACTAAGGTTATAGCAGATTTGAGTGTGAAGTATGGTGTCAAGAAATTTGTGATGATCTCCACCGACAAAGCTGTTAATCCAACAAATGTAATGGGGTGCTCAAAGCGTATTTGTGAAATATATATCCAGTCGTTGAACAACGTTAAAAACGGGACAGGGAACACCCAGTTCGTGACCACACGATTTGGTAACGTGCTGGGTAGTAATGGTAGTGTCATACCGTTGTTTGAAAGGCAGATAAAGGCAGGCGGTCCGGTTACAGTTACAGATCCAAATATCATACGGTTCTTCATGCTTATACCAGAGGCGTGTAAGCTTGTCTTAGAGGCTGGTACGCACGGCAAGGGAGGTGAGATATTTGTTTTCGACATGGGTAAGCCTGTACGTATCGCTGATTTGGCGAAGCGTATGATTCTTCTCAGTGGCGCAAAGGATGTGAAGATTGAGTATACAGGGCTTCGTGAAGGGGAGAAACTATATGAGGAAGTCTTGTCAAATGCAGAAGACACCCTTCCGAGCTTCCATGAGAAGATTCGTGTAGCTAAGGTTCGTGAATACGACTATGGACAGGTCGTTGATGATATCAATGAGCTGATAGAAATATCACATACCTATGATGACATGAAAATTGTCGCAAAGATGAAAGAGATGGTGCCTGAGTATAAGTCTAATAACTCAAGATTCTCTGTATTGGACAAAGCATGAGAGATATTGGACAAATCAGTCGTTATCTGGAATTCCTTAGATATTCCTTAGATACTACCAAACCTGTTCCTGACCTTAAGGGAATGGATTGGAAAGGTTTGTATGATTTTGGTATGAAACAGTCAATTGTGGGTGTGCTCTATCAAGGTCTTCAAACGGTTAAAGACCCGTCTGTCCGTCCTGACAAATATACAATTATAGAATGGTTTGCTACGGTAAGGCAGCTCCATGAGGACAACAAACAGCTGAATCGTGATAGTCTTAAGGTTACTTATTCGCTATATCAGGAAGCAAAGATAAAAGCGTGTGTCTTGAAAGGTCAGGGTAATGCTTTGATGTATCCCGATCCTTTCCTTAGGACACCAGGAGATATAGACCTTTGGACAAATCAAGACACCATGCCACTTCTACGGTTTGTCAAGAATAAGTTTCCTGATGCAAACATTGAATATCACCATGTAGACTACCCAATATTTATGAAGAGTCATGTGGAGATACATCTCACACCGTCATTCATGGGTAATTTGTTTTATGAATACCGTCTTCGCAAGTATTTCAGGACGCATAGGGCAGAGCAATTCAAAAATCTTGTTGACGTGCCTGAGGAGACGGGAAAGATATGTGTGCCCACAGACAGTTTCAATCGTATATTCCAATTGTCACATGTGATGCATCATTTCTTTTTTGAAGGGGTGGGTTTCCGACAAGTGATAGATTATTATTATCTCTTACGCAAAGGCTTTACCGATGAGGAACGCCGGGAAGATGTGGCAACGCTAAAGCATGTAAATATGTATAAGTTTGCTGCGGGACTGATGTGGGTGTTACATGAAGTGCTTGGACTCGATGAGCAATACCTGCTTATGCCACCCAACAAGAAAGTAGGACAATTGTTATTAGATGAAATTCTAAAGGCAGGCAACTTCGGATTTCATGATGACCGTTATAACTTTAAAGGGAAATCGCTCTTCAAGCAATATCTGTTGGAGGTATACAGGAATCTGCATTATGCATGGCTATTTCCAAGCGAGACAATATGGGGACGTCCCATAAGCCGCTTTTGGCATGCAGCATATAAATGGTGGATAAGGAAAACGCTGGTGAAGGGTTAGAAACCCCACCAGCGTTTTTTCTTTTTGGTATCGACAACTCCTTCTCCTGTATAGGCATGTTGGTCAGGATTAGAATAACGTGTGAAGGTATGTCCGGACTTAATCATCTGATAGATCTCACCCCAATCAGGTAACCCGCCTATCTGGCGGTCGTCAATGAAGAGATCAGCCTTGATTTTACGGGAATAGTTCTCGTTGCTGTGCTTGCCATTCTCCTCAGGGTAGTCCTTGTTTACAGCCCAGAATTCCACTCCACGTTTCTTGCACCATTCTAATGCGTCCTCTAACAATCCAGCCTCCCGGCATGTCCATAGGATTAGTCGGTGTCGGTCGTTTGTTAACATCTTAAGGGTATCGGTGGCGAAAGGTATCTCGTCACCGATATCCGGATATTTATTTTCGACGATAGTACCGTCGAAGTCTACAGCTATTGTCATATTACTTCTTTACAGAGTGATCATCCTTATTGCCGTAATGGCTATTGCTATAGTTGCCGTATGTGGCATAGTTACCATAGCGTCCGTATGAACCGTAACGGCTCTTGTAACGTCCATAACGTCCATACTTGCCATAACGTCCATAACCGTAGTAATAACCATACTTCTTCTTCGACATGTCGATGCCATTGATGACAACAGCCATGTTCGGAAGCTTCTTCTCAACTGCAAGACTGTTGACAAGATCGAAGCTGGATTTCGGAGTATAGTCAGAACGGCAGATATAGATAGTCGCATCCGCTATACGGCCAATCTCAAGTGTGTCGGAAACCAAACCTACGGGTGCCGTGTCGACAAGGATGAAGTCATATTGCTGACGAAGAATGTTGAAGATATCCTCCAGACTACTACGTGAAATCAACTCTGTTGGGTTTGGTGGTATCGGACCGGCTAACAGAAGATCGAGGTTGGCATTGACACCAGAGTGAACAATGTTGTTCTCCACGTCATCAAGCGTTGGCTTGTCTTTCATCAGCAATGGTGTGATACCATGCTTATGGTCATTTATGCCAAACAGCTCAGCCAGACGAGGCTTACGGATGTCAAGGCCAACAAGTACCACTTTCTTGCCAAGCAACGCAAAGCTCATGGAAAGGTTGGCACAGTTGAATGTCTTTCCCTCACCAGAGGTGGTGGAGGTAAACATAACCACTTTGTCGTTCTCTTTCATCATGAATTGTACGTTTGTACGTAAGGAGCGGAAAATCTCTTCCATCTGGTTGTTCTTGTTTTCTTGGACAACCAAACCAGCCTTGCCCTTAGCACTCTCATTAGCAACAGCAACGTCGGCAAGGATAGGCAACTTGGTAAGGCGCTCAACATCCTCATGTCCCTCAATCTTGTATCTGAAGAATTCTGTGAGGAATATTATAATGGCAGGGATAGCAAGACCGAGCAGAAGACCAATTAGAAGAATCATTGAAGACTTCGGAGCAACCTGACCACCAGGTTGTGGCTCGTCAATAAGTTTTCCTTTATCGGCTGTTGCTGCTAATGATATTGAGTTCTCCTCACGCTTTTGTAACAACATCATGTAAAGACCAGAGCGTACTTCCTGCTGGCGACCAATCTCTGTAAGAATACGCTCCTGCTGTGGAGTCTGTGATACCTCTGCGGAGAAACGTCCCATCTGTGAAGACATCGCATTACGTTGAATCTGGAGATTCCTACGTGACTGGTTGAGTGCTCCTCGAATGTTCTGGCGCAATTCCTGAATCTGTTGTGTCAGAGGCTCAACAACAGGTGAGCTTTCTGAGGCAGTCTGGAGCAGTCGGTTACGTTCAAGGACCAGTTCATTGTAACGGTTTATCAGTGCTGTTGCCGAAGGGTCGGAGAGACCAATGTTAGATGGCATAACCTGACCATTGCTGCCAGCCTCGTTCATAAAGTCAGACACACTGTTGAGCAGGTCAATCTGTGTTTGAGCGTCAACCATCTTCTTATCATATTCGTTCTTGCTCTGGAAGGAAGCACCGGCGTTCATAGGCAGGTTTACCATCCTGTTTCTTTCCTTAAAGCTTTGCAACTGACCTTCAGTCTGACTCAGCTCGTTGTTGATCTTCTCCAGACGACTATTGATGAATTGCTCTGTGCGGAGAGCAACAACGTTCTTGTCCTCATTCGCCTGACGGTTATATACAACCGCCAATTGCTTGAGGTAGTCTACTGCACGCTGTGGGACTTGATCTATCATTGACAATTGAATGATAGATGTTCCCTTTGAAGTCTGTCCCACGCCAAGTGAGCCAGCAAATCTGCCTGCCGCGTTCTTTGGTGAGACGATTCTTGCCTTGAGAACACTACCTTGCGCAAGCGATCCCGTCTCCGTGTTCTGGCTTAAGGTTATAATACCGTATTTTGTGGAAATCTTTGCAGGCAGTTTATTGATCTTCTTTGTAAGAACAGGCTTGTCACTGCCACTGGCAGGGAGTATTACCTCTACATTGTAGGCAGCTTTGTCGCGTGAGATGACAAGGTCAACAGGAGTAGACAGGTCTTCAAGATGTGGCGCATCCATGTCAACATTGATAGCCTGACTCTTGTATACGGGCATGTCTTTGATACGTCCCTCATTAGTGTAGGATACATAGAACTTCAAGTCACGTACAGCTTGCATGGCAAGGTTCTTTGACTTGAGAATCTCCATTTCATTTTCTAAACCCTCAGAATTTGAAATCATTCCAAGGTTTGTCATGTTCTGTAGGCTGCGTCCGCGACCATTGTTGTCATCGCTCTTTACCAACAGTTTAGCGTATGCCTGATATGTAGGCGTCGTATACCTCAGGTAAAGAGCAGCCAGTCCCAAGCAGACAATCAACGAAAGCAGGAACCACTTCCAGTTAAGAATCACTGCACGATAGATGGTTTTGAAGTCAAATGATGACTTCTCCTCCTCTAACTGTGCCAATTCCAGTTCTAAATTTTTGTTTTCTTCCATTTTTTGTGATATTTATATTTTATAGTTTCTTCTTCTTAAAATATCAATTAAATTAATGTTTAGTCATTCAATAATCGGAGAAGGTATTGCCCATAGTCATTCTTTGCCATCGGCTTTGCCGCATCACGAAGCTGGTCTGAGGTAATCCAACCTCTCTTGAAAGCAATCTCCTCGAGACAAGCAACCTTGAGTCCTTGACGTTTCTCAATGACCTCAATAAAAGTACTTGCTTCAGACAAGCTGTCGTGAGTTCCTGTGTCGAGCCATGCGAATCCACGTTGGAGGGTCTGCACCATCAAGTTGTGTTGTGCCAGATATTCTTGGTTGACTGTCGTAATCTCAAGTTCACCTCTGGCACTTGGCTTTATATTCTTGGCTATTTCTACTACGCTGTTCGGATAAAAATAAAGACCGACAACGGCATAGTTACTCTTCGGATTCTGTGGTTTCTCTTCAATACTGAGACAGTTTCCGTCTTTGTCAAACTCTGCCACTCCATATCTTTCAGGATCAGTGACCCAATAGCCAAAGACAGTTGCCTTACCGTCTTTCTCAGCGGCAATTACGCTCTCACGCAGGAGTTTACTGAATCCTGCGCCATAGAAGATGTTGTCACCAAGAACAAGGCATACACTATCGTCACCAATAAATTCCTCTCCAATGATAAAAGCCTGAGCCAACCCGTCGGGTGATGGCTGTTCAGCATATTCAAAATTGACACCCAGCTCATGACCGTCGCCAAGTAAGCGTCGGAAACCAGGCAAGTCAAATGGTGTTGATATAATCAAGATGTCACGGATGCCCGCAAGCATCAATGCCGAGATGGGATAATATATCATCGGCTTGTCGAAAATCGGAATCAACTGTTTGCTGATGCCTTTGGTAATAGGATAGAGGCGTGTCCCAGAGCCGCCTGCCAGTACGATACCTTTCATCTTATTCTTTTTCTGTTGTTGTTAATATGCTTTCTTAAAATATAATTTAATTTTCTGAATTTAATATGCTTTCTTGTCTGGTCGGATTATGCTTGTCGCAGTCATTATTATGATGCGTATATCAAGCCAGAAAGACCAGTTCTCTATATACCAGATGTCACGTTTGATACGTTCCTCCATTTGCCATAGTTCCTTTGTCTCACCACGGAATCCTGTAACCTGAGCCCAACCAGTTATTCCAGGTTTTGAGAAGTGCCGTACCATGTATTTATCAATTAATTTGGAATACACCTCAGTGTGATGAAGCATGTGAGGACGCGGACCGACGATACTCATGTCACCTTTTAAGACATTGAAAAATTGCGGGAATTCGTCGATGTTACATTTACGCATGAAATTACCGAAAGGAAACTTTCTCGGATCGTCAAGAGTAGCCTGTTGCATGTCGGCATCGTCATTGACATGCATGGAGCGGAACTTATAACAGCGGAATGTTTTGCCATCTAAACCAGTCCTGTCCTGTGAGAAGAACACAGGACCACGGCTCTGACTCTTTATAATCAGTGCGATAATAGGAAGAAATGGTAATAATATAAGGCAAACTATAGCACTGACTATAATGTCAAATGATCGTTTTATTAATTTGTTTAACGGGTCAGTAAGCGGTCCTGGATGGTTGGTAAATATGTTTAATCGTCCAATACGTTCTGGCTGGAGATTCATGCTGTAATTACCAAACATTCTTGGAACATAATGGAACCGAATGACGTTTTTATCACAGGTATCTATAATCTTGCGGATCTCATCAGAGTCATTATGCGACAGACAACAGAAAAGGTCATCTGTCTTTATTGTGTCATGTGGACTATCCAGTTTTGTATTTAAGTCATTCAAAGAACCTAACTTTTTTAGTCCGTCAGGACAATTCGCAATAGTGTCGTTGCTATAATATCCCAATATCTTATAACCTGTTGACGGATCGCCAACAAGTGTTTCGTAAACGTCGATGTTAGCAGGATCGCTACCTACAAGTATTACAGATCTGGTGTTTCCTCCTCTCTTACGATATAAGCTGAGAATATACCGCTCAAAAATCCTGACAAGCAAAAGCATGAAGAACACGGTGGGGGCATAATACAGCATAAACTTGAACATTCCTCCATTGTTGTATATCAGACGTATGAATGTAAATGCCAACAATGTCTGGGTGAGTACAAGCTTAAATACCCTCGTTATTATTTGCCTTGTTGTCACATGCCGTTTGTATATTACAGAGTAATAGAAATACTGTGCGATAACCATTGCCATGTTGCAGAAAAACACGAAGATACGTGTCTTTACGTCCATGACAGGGGGTATCAGGTTTGGAAATAGTAAAATATACAAGCCAAGAACTATATTGAGCACAACAAAGTCACCCAATATGACCATTCCCTGAATAATGGAATTGCCATTATGTCTCGTGGTTTTTGCCATTTCTTTTTATAATATGGTGCAAAGGTAATAAATTTTTTTATAGTGATATAATAAAGAGATGTATTTTTGCATTTTTTCTAAGAAAGATTTAGTATTTTGTCTGTATAATTTTGTACTTTTGTATGCTGAAAAGAAGGGATATTCCCTTTTTAAGTTAAAAAATAGTAAACAAAATATGGGATTTTTTTCGAAACTGTTTGGTAAGAAGAATCAAGAAACTCAGAAAATTGGCGGTATGGAAGATTATATGACGCTGATTCGAGTTTACTTTCAAGCATCATTAGCTTCTAAGCTGGGTATCACCAATTTAGCCATGCTTCCAGATTTGCGTACTTTCAAAACTACTCTGCATGTGGCAACTGTTAATAATAAGCTGGGGGTAGGTGAGAAAAGTCGTTGTAAGAAGATGATGAAAGAACTTTACAAAACAGATGATATGTTCTTTGATGAAATAGATCAAAGCATAAAAAAGAATTGTAAGAAACTTCAGGATGTCCAGCCGTATCTTATCCAATTCCAAGGCTTCTCGCAGGATCTGATGATGCTGACAAGCAACCTTATGAAATTCAAGTTGCGTCTGCCTGGATTTTTCAAAAAGGCATTGTACACAATGACTGAAAAGACGGTTGATGATATTTTTAACAAGAATGACTATACAGATGCTGGTGTGATAAAGACCGTTATGGCAGTACGCCAGTATGACAAGAAGTTAGGTTTCTCGCAGAAATGGATTACGGATTTCGTGTATCAAATAGTCATGTTGGCTAAAAAAGAGCCGCAAAAAGCTGATCAAAAGTAAATAAATTCTATATTTTTTTGGTGAATTCAATTTATTCAATTAATTTTGTAGCCAAATTAAAGTAAGTATATGAATGCGAATGAGAAAACTCTGAATTTGTTTTCCACGCGAGTGAGGCAGATGATTCTCCAATACAATGAGGTTAAGAAGGAGAATAATGAGCTATATTCGCTTGTGGATGCACGTGACCGGGAGATAAAGCAACTTCAGGCACAGTTGGCTCAGGCGCAGTCAGATTACAAGTCGTTGATGATGGCAAAGATGATAGAGATATCCGACACAGACATTGAGTCGGCTCAGAAACGTCTTGCAAAACTCATCCGCGACGTAAATAAATGTATCACTTTACTTAGTGAGAAATAATACGGTATGGCTGAAGACAAACTACATATAAGATTACACGTATATGATACCGACATCTCCGTGAATGTGCCACGGGAGGATGAGGAATTCTATCGTCGTGCCGCCAAGTTGATTTCTGAAACGATTAATACCTATGCCAATGCGTTCAAGGGGCGTAAGAGCGACAAAGACCTGATGTATATGGCATTGATTGATATAGCGCTTCGGTATGAGAAGGAGTTGTCACGTAATGACACGACTCCATTCAGCGATATTCTTGGAAAGCTCACTTTGGAAATAGAAGATGCATTAAAGAAATAGCTTTCATTAAGAATATAAACAAAAATAATTAAGACAAATGGATTTAATGACTTTAATAGTTGGAGCGGTATGCCTTTTATTAGGAGGTATTGCCGGATATATGATTTTCCGTTATGTAGCCAAAGGTAAATACAAGGAGATTGTTGAGGCTGGTGAGCGTGAAGCTACAATGCTTCGTGAAAAGGCTGAAAAAGATGCGGAAGTCCTTAAAGAGAAGAAAGTCCTTCAGGTAAAGGAAAAGTTCTTGAATATGAAGAGCGAGCTGGAGAAAGAGGTGCAACAACGCAATCAAAAGATTCAGCAAGGTGAGAATCGACTTAAGCAGCGTGAGATATCTCTTAATCAGCGGCAAGAGGAAATTGGCCGTAGGAAGCAAGAGGTTGAGCAGTTGCAGGTTCGCATTGACAATGAGAAGAAACTTTTACTTGTAAAGCAGGATGAAGTTGAGAAAATGAAGCTCCAAGAGCGTGAGAAACTGGAGGAGTTGTCTGGTCTCAGTGCAGAGGAAGCAAAAAACCGTTTGGTGGAAAGCCTGAAGGATGAGGCACGCACGGATGCTCAAAGTTATATCAATGAGATAATGGATGAAGCCAAGCTCAATGCTAATGCTCAGGCAAAGAAGATAGTCATTCAGACTATTCAGCGTGTGGCTACTGAGACAGCTATAGAGAATTCCGTTAGCGTTTTCCATATTGATAATGATGAAGTCAAGGGGCGTATTATTGGTCGTGAAGGTAGGAATATCCGCGCCTTAGAAGCCGCATGTGGTGTGGAAATCGTTGTTGATGATACTCCAGAAGCTATTGTTATCTCTGGCTTCGATCCCGTACGTCGTGAGATTTGTCGTCTGGCTCTTCATCAGCTGGTGGCTGACGGTCGTATTCATCCAGCACGTATAGAGGAGGTTGTTGCCAAGGTTAAGAAGCAGTTAGACAATGAAATCGTTGAGACTGGAAAACGTACCGCTATAGACCTTGGTGTTCATGGCTTACATCCAGAGCTCGTACGAATCATTGGAAAAATGAAATACCGTAGCAGTTATGGACAGAACCTTTTGCAGCATGCACGTGAAACTGCTAATCTTTGTGCTGTCATGGCATCAGAACTGGGGCTGAATCCTAAGAAAGCCAAGCGTGCCGGTTTGTTGCACGACATCGGTAAGGTACCTGATGAGGACACCGATGACCCACATGCAATCTATGGCGCTAAGATAGCAGAGAAATATAAGGAAAAACCAGATATCTGTAATGCCATTGGCGCTCACCATGATGAGATGGAGATGAATACTCTCTTGGCTCCTATAGTACAGGTCTGTGACGCAATCTCCGGAGCACGTCCTGGTGCTCGTCGTGAGATTGTAGAGGCATACATCAAGCGTCTCAATGACTTGGAGGCGATAGCAATGAGCTATCCTGGCGTTACTAAGACTTATGCTATTCAGGCAGGACGAGAGTTACGTGTTATTGTCGGTGCTGACAAGATGGATGATAATGAGACTGAAAAGCTCTCTGGCGAGATTGCCACTAAGATACAGAACGAGATGACTTATCCGGGGCAGGTGAAAATTACTGTTATCCGTGAGACTCGTTCCGTTGCATACGCAAAATAATAATTTAATTGGCACAACGTTATTTTATCTATCTGAGCTACGACGGTAGTCGTTACCATGGTTGGCAGATACAACCTAATGGTGTTTCTGTACAGGGAGAGCTGGAACGGGCTTTGTCAATATTGTTAGGCTCAAAGCATGTCGTAGGAGCTGGTAGAACAGACGCTGGTGTTCATGCTCGTGTGATGGTTGCCCATTTTGAGGAAGATAGTCCAATAGACTGTGGGCAACTTACATATAGGCTAAATCGAATTTTACCTCGTGATATCGCTGTCAACAAAGTTATACCGGTTGACAGCGATTGTCATGCTCGTTTCTCTGCTGTTTCCCGGACATACCATTATTACATCCATCAGAGGAAAGACCCCTTTCTAAAAGATTATTCCTGTGAGCTTAGGTATCCGTTGGATTTTGAAGCTATGAATGAAGCAGCCAGTCATTTATTGTCTATAGAAGATTTCGGAGCATTCTGCAAGGCTGGCAGTGATGCTAAGACGACACTTTGTAATGTGACGGAAGCACGTTGGGTCTCAGAAAAGGATGGTGAATGGTACTTTGTTATTACAGCTAACCGTTTTCTTCGTAATATGGTGCGTGCGGTTGTAGGTACTCTTATTGATGTCGGCAGGCATCGTATTACCATCGCTGATTTTGATACGGTGATAGCCAGTGGAAAACGTACAGAAGCAGGTGAGAGTATGCCTGGTCATGCATTGTTTCTTTGGGATATTATTTATTAGCCGGATAAGGTACTTGCATTCGGCATTAAAAAGAAAAATATGTTTTTCTTTTGTATTGTCCTCATTTAATCGTACCTTTGCAGCGCAAATTGAAAGTTTACTTATGGCACAAAACATTTTCAGGGGATTAGGTATTGCTTTGATTACTCCTTTTAAGAGTGACGGTTCGGTTGATTGGGAAGCGTTGGAGAATGTTGTTAAATATCAGATAGAAAGTGGGGCAGACTTTTTCTGTATTTTAGCCACAACTGGCGAGACACCATGCCTGACTGCGGAAGAGAAGGTGAAAGTCAAGAATCTTGTCGTTAACCTTGTAGGCGGCAAGTTGCCAATTCTTATGGGATGCGGTGGCAATAACACAGCCGCTGTTGTCGAGGAGATAAAAAACACAGACTGGAGTGGTATTGATGGCATACTAAGTGTATGTCCTTATTATAATAAGCCTTCGCAAGAAGGACTATATCAGCATTTCCGTAAGATAGCAGAGACTAGTCCCCTGCCAGTAGTTTTATATAATGTACCTGGGCGTACAGGTATTAATCTAAAGTCGGCTACAACTATCAGACTTGCTAAAGATTGTCCAAATATTGTGGCAATCAAAGAAGCGAGCGGTAGTCTGGAACAAGTTGATGAGATTATCAAAGGAAAACCGGCTGATTTTGATGTGCTTAGCGGTGATGATGCACTTACCTTCTCTATGGTGGCAAGTGGTGCCGCTGGCGTGATTTCTGTCATAGGTAACGCTCTTCCTAAAGAGTTCTCAAGGATGATCAGATACGAGTTCCGTGGTGAATATGAGCCAGCTCGACGCATTCATCACCGTTTTACTGAGCTATATAGTCTTTTGTTTGTTGATGGTAATCCTGCGGGTGTGAAGGCTTTGTTGTCGGAGATGGGTATGATAGAGAATGAGCTTCGTCTTCCATTGGTACCTACAAAAGTGACAACCAAACAAAAAATGGCGGAGATTCTCAAAGAACTCCGCCTGTAGTATTCTTGCAATAGTTTTAATAATTTGTTGCAAGCAACTCAAAGTGAGCTTTTGGGTGGTCGCATACCGGACATTTCTCTGGAGCATCTTTGCCAACAACAATGTGTCCGCAGTTACGGCATTGCCAGATTGCGTCACCTTCACGAGAGAAGACAATCTTGTCCTCTATGTTCTGTAATAGTTTGCGATAGCGCTCCTCATGATGTTTCTCAATTGCGGCAACACCACGCATCTTCATGGCAATCTCAGTAAATCCTTCTTCTTCAGCCTCCCTTGCCATGCGCTCATACATGTCTGTCCATTCGAAATTCTCACCAGATGCAGCTGCGGCAAGATTATCCGTTGTTTCCTTAATTTTTCCTCCTTCAAGATATTTGAACCACATCTTAGCGTGTTCTTTCTCATTGTTGGCTGTCTCTTCAAAGATGGCGGAAATCTGTACGTATCCTTCTTTCTTAGCTTTTGAAGCAAAGTAAGTATACTTGTTACGTGCCATGGACTCACCTGCGAATGCTTCCATCAGGTTTTTCTCTGTCTTTGTTCCTTTTAATTCTTTCATTGTCTAAAAGTTTTAGGTTTTTTATTTGATT
Organism: uncultured Prevotella sp.; assembly: GCA_905236455.1. Lineage (GTDB taxonomy): Bacteria > Bacteroidota > Bacteroidia > Bacteroidales > Bacteroidaceae > Prevotella. The sequence continues at coordinate 19,598 of CAJOPT010000107.1, forward strand.
TCTTGTTCACTTGTATGCAAAGATAAACATTTGTCGGGTATTTTATCTACTAACTTGTGTTTTTTTTGAGTAATTTATTTTTTGTCTAAAAAACAAAGTAGAATTTTATTAATTTGTTTGTATATCTCATTTTTATTGGTTAATTTTGTATACGAATTGTGTATATTTAAAGGACCAAAGAGTATGAAAAGACTTCTATTAGGCGACGAGGCCGTCGCACAAGGGGCGTTGGATGCCGGATTGAGTGGTGTTTATGCCTATCCGGGAACACCATCTACGGAGATAACGGAATTTATCCAGATGTCTCCTTTGGCAAAGGCAAGGGGAGTACATAGCCGATGGGCTACAAATGAGAAAACCGCCATGGAACAGGCATTGGGAATGTCGTTTATGGGTAAGCGTGCGCTGGTATGTATGAAGCATGTCGGAATGAATGTCGCCGCTGACCCATTTGTGAATTCAGGAATGACCGGTGTCAATGGTGGTGTGGTGGTACTTGTTGCTGATGACCCTTCGATGCACTCCTCACAAGATGAGCAAGATACACGTTTCTTCGCTAAGTTTGCCATGGTTCCCACCTTCGAGCCAAGCAACCAACAAGAGGCATACGACATGATGGAAGTGGCGTTCGATTATTCTGAGCGCATACATCTTCCAGTCCTTATGCGTGTCACAACACGTATGGCACATTCCCGTGCCGTAGTAAATGTTAAGGAACAGCCTCGTGAGGAGAATAAACTTAACTATGATGCTCAGGCAAAAGATTGGGTTCTTCTTCCTGCCTTTGCTCGTATGCGTAATGATATTGTTACAGCTCAACAAATAGAGTTAGAGAAAGATTCTGTTGTCTCAACTTTTAATAAGTATATTGATGGCAATGACCATTCTTTGGGTGTTATAGCAAGTGGTATTGCCTTCAACTACCTTAACGAATGCTTCCCTGACGGATGTCCGTATCCAGTATTGAAAATAGCACAATATCCTCTTCCAAAGGCTTTGGTAAGGAAGATGACCGCAGCGTGCGATGCCGTACTTGTCGTGGAGGATGGTCAACCCTTTATTGAGGATATTGTACGTGGTGTAATGCCAGGTGACAGTGTCATCAAAGGAAAACTTACAGGAGAGCTGCCTCGTACCGGTGAGCTGACACCAGACCTTGTCCGTAAGGCATTAGGTCTCCCTGAGGCTGATATACATTCTGTTTGTGATGATGTAGTAGGTCGTCCGCCGGCTCTTTGTAAGGGGTGTGGACACCGTGACGTCTATGCCGCATTGAATCAAGTCTTGGAAGACTATCCTAATGCTCGTGTATTCGGTGATATAGGTTGTTATACATTAGGTTTCCTCCCACCATATAAAGCCATACACAGCTGTGTTGACATGGGAGCGTCCATCGGTATGGCAAAAGGTGCAGCTGACGCAGGGCAATGGCCTGCAGTGGCAGTCATAGGCGACTCTACTTTTACCCATAGTGGAATGACGGGATTGCTGGATGCTATTAATGAACAGTCTGACATTACGGTTATTATCAGTGATAACCTTACCACAGGTATGACAGGTGGTCAGGATTCTGCCGGTACCAATAAATTTGAGGCTATAGTACGTGGACTCGGTCTCGACAACGATCATTTGCGTGTCGTTGTTCCACTTCCTAAGAATATGCCGGAAATAACGCAAATATTACGTGATGAAATTAATTATCACGGTGTTAGTGTAATTATTCCACGACGCGAGTGTATGCAAACATTACAGCGTCATTTGAAACAAAAACGAGCAGAGGAGGCAAAAGCATGAAAACAGATATTATATTATGTGGTGTAGGAGGTCAGGGAATCCTTTCTATCGCTACTATTATAGGTGAGGCGGCAATGAATGACAATCTGTATATCAAGCAGGCTGAGGTACATGGTATGTCGCAAAGAGGTGGAGCTGTACAGAGCAACCTACGCTTGTCTGACAGACCAATACATAGTGACTTAATATCATTGGGAGGAGCAGATGTTATCATCTCAATGGAGCCAATGGAGGCATTAAGGTATCTTCCATATCTTGGTAAAGAAGGCTGGATAATCACATCAAGTGCCCCTTTTGTAAACATACCAAACTATCCTGATATAGAAGTTCTTAAGAAAGATTATGAAAGGCTTCCTCATGTTATATCACTGGATATTGAGGCTTTGGCTAAGGATAATAACATACCACGTTCAGCTAATGTTATTCTCTTGGGTGCCGCACAGAAAGCATTGGGAATTCCATTCGAGAAATTAGAGGCAGCAGTTCGCCGTGTATTTGGACGAAAAGGAGATGCTATCGTCGAAGCTAATATCAAGGCGTTGTCTATTGGTAGGGAGGCACAGCTATGAGACCGACACCAATACAGAAAGAGCTTGTTGACGGGTTGATTGCAGAATTTGGTATTCAGGATTTTGCCAAGGCAACAATCCGTGAGGTTAAACTTGTTGCGTCTGTTGCAGAGAAGAAGTCTGGCGTAGAGTTCGTAAAGATGGAAATGGGTATTCCTGGACTTCCTGCTGCCAAGGTAGGTGTTGACGCACAAGTGAAGGCTTTGCAGGAAGGGATTGCTCATAGCTATCCCAATATTCAGGGTATGCCAGAACTCAAGAAAGAGGCTTCCCGCTTTGTCAAGGCATTTATCGGGATAGACATATCCTCTGAGGGCTGTGTTCCTGTTAGTGGCAGTATGCAAGGAACTTTTGCATCGTTCCTTACCTGTTCACAGGCAGATAGCCGGAAAGACACGGTGCTTTTTATCGATCCTGGCTTTCCGGTGCAAAAGATGCAGCTTCAGGTGATGGGTGTAAAATACCAGACTTTTGATGTTTATGACTATCGCGGTGACAAATTAGGTGAGAAGCTGGAGAGCTATCTGAAAAATGGCAATATCTGTGCAATAGTCTATTCCAATCCAAATAATCCTTCATGGATTTGTTTGCGGGAAGAGGAACTTGCTACCATTGGCAGACTTGCCACGCAATATGATACGATCGTTATGGAAGACCTTGCTTATTTTGCAATGGATTTCCGTAAAGAGTTGAGCAAACCGTTTGAACCTCCATATCAAGCAACGGTGGCACGTTATACAGATAATTACATTTTGCTTATAAGCGGCTCTAAGGCTTTTAGCTATGCTGGTGAGCGTATTGGTGTGACATGTATCTCAGACAAACTCTTTCATCGTCATTATAGTGATTTGGCTGCACGGTATGAGGGACTTGACTTCGGACCTGTGTTCTCAACACGTATGTTGTATGCCTTGAGCTCGGGGACGAGCCATAGCGCACAGTATGCGATGGCTGCAATGATGAAAGCTGCATCTGACGGCACTTATGATTTCCGGAAAGATGTTGGCGTTTATGGTGAGCGTGCCGCTAAACTGAAGGAAATTTTCTGTCGTCACGGTTTTCATATAGTATACGATAAAGACTTAGATGAACCTATTGCCGATGGTTTCTATTTCACAATAGGTTATCCTGGAATGACTAGCGGAGAGTTGGCACATGAACTAATGTATTATGGTGTGTCGGCAATCTGTCTGATAACGACGGGAAGTCATCAGGAAGGTCTGCGTGTCTGTACTTCCTTCATAGAGGATCATCAATATAAAGAGCTTGATGAACGTATGACTGTATTCAAAGAGAACAATCCTGTCCTTCTCGCATGAAAGTCTGTATAAACTCTTGGAGACGTAACAAACCGTAGCTACCGCTGACACACGCAATCTCATCGTAATGCTGAACATCATCAGCTTTGATGCCACGGTGCCATATGAGGAAAGGTACAGGCTCATTGACGTGAATACGTAGTTCTACAGGAGTAGGGTGGTCTGGGAGTACTGCTATGCAAACAGGTGCGTTATTTCCATTTTCATCTTTCAGACTTTCGAGTGACTCGTAAATTGGTTTAATTATACGTTGGTCAAGGTAATTAATGGCTTTCAGTTTAAGGTCAAGGTCACCATCATGACCGGCTTCATCTGTTGCCTCTACATGTACGAAAACGAAGTCATCAGTTCTCAATGCCTCAATGGCAGCCTGTGCCTTACCCTCATAGTTGGTGTCGGCAAGACCGGTGGCGCCAGGAACCTTCACGATTTTCAGCCCGGCGTAGCGACCAATACCCTGTATAAGGTCGACAGCCGAAATAACGGAACCGCTTTTAATTTGAGGGAACTGCTCCATCAGAGTCTGCATTGACGGACGGTAGCCGCCGCTCCATGGCCAGATGCTGTTGGCTTGGCGTTCGCCCTTGGCGGCTTTTTCCAAGTTATAGGGATGTCTCGCTAAAAGTTCCTGAGATTTAAGAATGAGCTCGTTTAACAGGTCTGCAGTCTTATCTCTTGTTAACGAGTATTTATGATAATCATTGGCATCGCCATAAATTTCATCTTTCTCTATGTTCAATGTCTTGGGAACAGGCTTTAAGAGCGACTTTACGTCAACATTTTCAGTAGCGTTGCCCGGTTTCACTAACAGTGGTTTCCATTCCTCATTAGGATGGTCGTGTGGCGGGTTGCATATGATATTCTTGTTGCCACCTTTGATGACAAGCAGATGGCGATACTGTATGCCGCAAATGAACTTTACCCGTTCACAGCCTTCACGCTCGTTGATGGGCTTGGCGAGCTCCTCGTTAAGATAGTTAATGAGTACACGGGCGTCATCTGTCTGTAGATTACCACCGTTATGTGTTATGATACGTCCGTCTTCAAGCGTTATGATATTGCAGCGTATGGCAAAGTCATCATCTGCCATCTCATATCCTATGCTGGCAGCCTCCAATGGTCCGCGTCCCTCATATACTTTATTGAGGTCATAACCGAGAATTGCTGTGTTTGCGACCTCGCTTCCTGGCGGAAATCCTTCAGGGACTGTTACTAGTCGTCCACATCTTCCCTCTCGGGCAAGTTTATCCATCATAGGTTTCTCTGCTACCTGTAATAATGTCTTCCCTCCTAGTCTTTCAACAGGATGGTCAGCCATTCCGTCTCCTAATATAATAATATGTTTCATAGTTGTTTCAGACTAAATATTTGCAATTGACATGATATTGGCAAAGACACCGGCTGCGGTAACACTGGCACCAGCGCCATAGCCTTGTATCTGCATAGGGTATTCCTTGTAACGTTCTGTGGTGAGCAGTACTATGTTGTTTGAACCTTCGAGGTTGTAGAATGGATGTGTAGAGGACACTTCCTGAAGTGACACATCTGTCTTACCTGCTTCCATCTTAGCCACGAAACGCCACCGCTTACCCTCAGCTTCGAGGGTCTTGCGGCGAGACTCAAAGTCTGCATCTAACGCAGGTAGTTTCTCCCAGAAATCATCTACACTACCTTCAAAATAATCTTCGGGCACAAATAGATTCTTCTCTACATCCTCCTGTTCTACTTTATATCCAGCCTCACGGGTGAGGATAACCAGTTTGCGGATGACATCCTTGCCGCTAAGGTCAATACGTGGGTCTGGTTCAGAGTAACCTTGTTCCTTCGCACGGCGTACGGTCTCGGAGAATGGAACGTCGGCGGCAATCTCATTGAAAATGAAGTTAAGAGTACCGCTCAACACAGCTTCAATCTTTAATATGTTGTCGCCTGAGTTGCGCAGGTCATTTATGGTGCCGATAATAGGAAGACCAGCTCCCACGTTTGTCTCAAACCTGAAGAAGACCCCCTTTCGTAATGCTGTTTGTTTTAGCTTAATGTATTTCTCGTATTCCGATGATGCTGCAATCTTGTTTGCGGCAATAACGGAGATGTTATGCTCTAAGAATGTCTGATATAGATTTGCCACATCCTTTGATGCCGTACAGTCAACGAATACAGAGTTGAATATGTTCATGTTAAGAATGTCATCCCGTAGCTTCTCAGGCGAACTTGGCTCAGATTCTTTTAATTGTTCCTTGTAGTTGGAGAGGTCAATGCCGTCCCGGTTGAAAATGGCATTTTTGGAACTGGCAATACCTACAACGTTTAACTTTAGTCCGTTACGTCGTTTCAACTCTTCATATTGGTTCCGTATCTGTTCTATAAGCTTTCCACCAACGGTTCCTACACCACAGATAAAAAGGTTCAGAACCTTATATTCTGAAAGGAAGAACGAGTCGTGTAACACGTTTAGTGACTTTCTGAGGAATTGTGAGTCAACGACGAAAGAGATATTTGTCTCTGACGCTCCTTGGGCGCATGCAATAACACTGATACCGCTTCGCCCGAGAGTTCCGAACAGCTTTCCCGCAATACCTGGCGTGTGCTTCATGTTTTCTCCCACAATGGCAATTGTGGCAAGACCGCTCTCCGCATGCATTGGGAACATCGCACCAGTCTCAATCTCCTTCGAAAACTCCTCATTAAGGACATTGACAGCTGCTTCAGCATCCTCATCACGAACACCGATAGAGGTGGAGTTCTCTGATGATGCCTGTGAGACCATGAACACTGAGATCCCGTTTGTCGCAAGTGCGGTAAAGATTCTTTGATTAACGCCAATGACACCCACCATCGCTAAGCCGGTAACAGTGATAAGTGTTGTGCCTTTTATGCTCGAGATACCCTTGATTGGCTTCCTGTCATCCTCAATCTTCTCCTTGATAAGTGTTCCTGGATGATTAGGGTTGAATGTGTTCTTAACTTTTATTGGAATGTTTCTGACACAAACCGGGTAAATAGTCGGTGGATAGATTACTTTTGCTCCAAAGTTGCAAAGCTCCATGGCTTCAACATAACTAAGCTCATTAATGGTATAGGCTGTCTTAATGACACGCGGGTCGGCAGTCATGAAACCATCAACGTCTGTCCATATCTCCAGAACATCAGCATTGAGAGCTGCGGCAATAATACTGGCAGTATAGTCGCTTCCGCCACGTCCGAGGTTTGTCGTCTCTTTAGAGTCTCTGTCACGAGCGATGAACCCCGGAACAACGGTTACCCTGTGCTTTAACCTGCCAGCAGGCCATGTGACAGAGGAGTCCTCTGTATCAAGGAATGCCTCTCTCACCAGCTTGTATGTCAACTCGCTGTCGAGCGAGTGCTTCCCATTTTTCTTTTCCGTGCGGATAAAATCACGGGCATTCATACGCTTGGCACCATGAATCAGTGTCGCTACGATATTCGAGCTTAGCCGCTCACCATAAGATACTATAGCGTCCTGTGTCTTCTCACTTAGATCATGAATAAGAAATACACCAAAGTAGATTGAGCGCAACTGCTCTAACAATGCGTCAACTTTACTGAATAACAATTCTTGGTCGTGGGTATCGGTGATGATGCTGTCAATCATCTGATGGTGACGCTCCACAATGGCGTTGAACTCAACTTTCCAACGTTCATCACCTTGTTGTGCCAACTGCGAAGTCTCAATCAACTTGTCTGTGATGCCGCCAAGGGCACTGACCACTACTACGACAGGTTGCTTCTTAGCTTCGTTTTCTACAATCTTCTTTAAGCTTTGAATGCTCTTTACGGAACCCACGGATGTTCCGCCAAACTTTAATACTTTCATATTTAATAGTACTTTTTAATATTAATGCTGCCCTGACACAAACAGGGATTCACATAACTTGGCGGCAAAGGTACAAATAAGCGGGCATAAAACAAAAGAAAAATCCGTTTTTCTTTTCATTGTTGAGTAACTGTAACTTAAAATACAAAATACTTGTTACCTCACTTGTTTTGCATTCAAATCCTTTTATTTGTTGACTTTTCTGTGTAAATCATCTAAAAATACTTTGTCAAGTCAGCTTTATTTTGTAAATTTGCAAATTGAAAAAGACTTGTATTTGAATGAACCATATAAGAAATTTCTGTATTATAGCGCATATAGACCATGGAAAGTCGACTATTGCCGACCGTCTTTTGGAATATACAAAGACAATCCAGATTACTGAAGGTCAAATGCTTGATGACATGGATCTGGAAAAAGAGCGTGGTATTACCATCAAGAGTCATGCCATTCAGATGGAATATGATTTTGAAGGTGAACGATATATATTGAACCTCATTGATACTCCAGGACACGTGGATTTCTCTTACGAGGTGTCGCGTAGTATCGCTGCATGCGAGGGTGCCATTCTTGTCGTTGACGCCACACAAGGTGTTCAGGCGCAGACCATTTCAAATCTTTACATGGCAATAGACCATAATCTTGAGATTATACCAGTAATCAATAAGATTGATATGCCGAGTGCCATGCCAGATGAAGTCGAAGATGAGATTGTTGAGTTGCTGGGATGTGACCGAAGTGAGATCCTTCGTGCGTCTGGTAAGACAGGTGAGGGTGTGGAAGACATCTTAAAAGCTGTTGTAGAGCGTGTGCCACATCCCACAGGTGACAAGGATGCTCCACTGCAGGCATTGATATTCGACTCCGTATTTAATTCTTTCCGTGGAATCATTGCGTACTTCAAGATAGAGAATGGAGTGATAAGCAAAGGTGACAAGGTGAAGTTTTTCAATACAGGAATGGAGTACACTGCTGATGAGGTTGGTGTGCTGAAAATGGATATGATACCACGTAAGCAGATGTCGACAGGTGAGGTGGGATATATCATTAGCGGTATAAAGGATGCCAAGGAGGTTAAGGTTGGTGACACCATCACACATGTGAGTCGTCCTTGTCAGAAAGCTATCGAAGGATTTCAGGAAGTGAAGCCGATGGTGTTTGCCGGCGTATATCCTATAGACCCTACTGACTATGAGAATCTGCGGGCTTCATTGGAGAAACTTCAGCTAAATGATGCCTCACTGACGTTTATGCCAGAGTCGTCCGTTGCATTGGGATTTGGTTTCCGTTGTGGATTCCTCGGCTTGCTCCATATGGAAATAGTGCAGGAGCGTCTTGATCGTGAGTTTAATATGGATGTAATAACGACCGTCCCCAATGTTTCATATATGGTATATGACAAGCAAGGTGGAGCGAAGGAGGTGCATAATCCCTCTGGGTTGCCTGATCCCACGATGATTGAACATATCGAGGAGCCTTACATCAAGGCAAGCATTATCACTGACGCCAACTTTATTGGTCCTATCATGAAGCTTTGTCTTGACAAACGTGGAGAACTGGTGAAGCAAGAATATGTCAGCGGAAATCGTGTTGAGCTGATTTTCATGATTCCTCTTGGTGAAATTGTGATTGACTTTTATGACAAGCTGAAGAGCATTTCGAAAGGGTATGCTTCATTTGATTACCATATAGACTCCTTCAGACCGTCGAAGCTCGCAAAATTGGACATATTGCTTAATGGTGAACCGGTAGATGCATTATCTACTTTGGCTCATCATGACAATGCGGTGACCTTAGGCAGGAGGATGTGCGAGAAACTTAAGGAATTAATTCCCAGACAGCAGTTTGACATAGCTATTCAGGCAGCTATTGGAGCGAAGATTGTAGCACGTGAGACAGTGAAGCAAGTTCGTAAGGATGTTACGGCTAAATGCTATGGTGGTGACGTATCGAGAAAGCGTAAGCTTCTTGAGAAGCAGAAGAAGGGAAAGAAACGTATGAAACAGATTGGCAATGTGGAGGTTCCTCAGAAAGCTTTCCTTGCCGTGTTGAAGCTAGACTAAAAGAATTATATATATGAAAGATCTCATAATCAATACAAGGGACATAGCACGTGAGTTGGCACGTAAGTATAGTACGATGACCCATGAGGAGCTTGATGTACTGGAAAGTATCCTTGTTCCTATGAAATTTGCGAAGGGTGAGATGATCCTCCGTGAGGGAGAGGTCTGCAAGCATATTTATTATATTGAGCGTGGTTTAATACGCCAGTTCTATTTTAAGCATGGCAAGCAGATTACTGAGCATCTTGGTGAGGATCATACTATTTTCATGTGTATAGAGAGTTTGTTTAGGGAAGAGCCGACCCATATACAGGTTGAGGCACTTGAGCCTACATTAGTTTATGGTTTGCCAAAGCATAAGCTTGAGGAGGTGGCTATCCGTAATGTGAATATCCAGATGCTATACCGTAAGATATTGGAGGAAAGCCTCATTATATCTCAGGTTCATGCCGACCTTGTGCGTTTTGAGACAGCTCAGGCACGTTATAAAATGATGTGCAAACTTTGGCCGCAGGTTGTGCTTCGAGCACCTCTCGTGTATATAGCAAGCTATTTGCAGATGACTCCTGAGACGTTGAGCCGTGTGCGCGCGGCAGCGTTGCTTGAGTAGTAGAAAAAAAGACAAGTTAAAATTAAAATAAGACAATGAGAACCAGATCAGCATTATGGTTTGAGACCAAAGTACGTTATGACAAGACCATGGAAGATGGTCAACCAAAGAAAGTAGTAGAGAGTTACGTTGTTGATGCCCTTTCGTTTGCAGAGGCAGAGTCACGTATTACAGATGAGATGTCTGTATATATCAGTGGAGAATTTGATGTAAAGGCTATTTCACCAGCATCCTATGGGGAAATATTCTTTTCAGAGAATGACAAAGATGACAAGTGGTATAAGACTAAACTCCAGTTTATCACCATTGATGAGAAAACAGAGAAGGAGAAGCGTTCGAGCGTGTATTACCTTGTGCAGGCTTCCAGCCTTAATGGTGCTGTAAAGAATATAGACGAGGTTATGGGAGGTACGATGATTGATTATGTAATTGCCGCAATCAATGAAACCCAGATTATGGATGTCTTCGAGCATAAGGTAAGTGTGGCTGGCGAGAAGAGCAAACCGGAATACGAGGAGTAAATCATGTATGATGTCAAGGGAAACCTGCGTGAAGTGTTGAGCCGTTTACCTGCTGGTGTACGGCTTGTTGCTATTAGTAAGTATCATCCCGCTGAATATATTCAGGCTGCATACGATGAGGGGCAACGGATTTTTGGCGAGAGCCATGAGCAGGAACTTCGTGTTAAGGTCGGAGCGTTACCAGATGATGTTGAGTGGCATTTCATAGGTCATCTCCAGACAAACAAAGTGAAGCTTATTGCCCCATATATCGATATGATAGAAGCTGTTGACTCGATGAAGCTTCTTAAAGAGATTAATAAATACGCCTTGCGTAATAACCGCGTTATCAAGGTTCTTTTGGAGTTACACATCGCCGAGGAATCAACTAAGTATGGTCTCACGCTTGATGCATGTCGTGAATTACTCTCCTGTGGTGAGTGGCGTGAACTGAAGAACATCTCAATCTGTGGCTTGATGATGATGGCGTCGTTTATAGATGATGATGAGCAGATATCACGTGAGTTTCAGACTGCAGAGGATTTCTTTAATGAGGTAAAGGCTGCATATTTTCCGGATGATGACAACTTCTGTGAGCGCAGTTGGGGTATGAGTGACGATTATCATATTGCCGTTCGCCATGGAAGTACTATGGTTAGAATAGGTACAGCAATATTCGGTCCGCGAGTCTATTAATGTCTCAGATTTGTTTTCATGTCTTTTATACACTTTTTCGTTTTTGCTTATCAGTAAGATTCGCAGTCAAATAGGATTTAGGGTTGAGTTGCTATAATCACATAAGGCGAAATTTGGGCAAGTGTATGATGATAGGTGTCATCATACTTTGTTCATGCAGTTCGGAGAAGTTTATTCCCGAGAATGAATATCTTCTTGATAAAGTGGTTATAAAATCTGATACAAAGGATGTTGATGCAAAGCAGCTCGCACCTCATATCCGTCAAAGGGCGAATTCAAGATGGTTCTCCTTGCTTAAGATCCCTCTAGGCACTTATGCCATGTCTGGTTCCGACACTACGAAATGGATTAACCGTGCATTGCAGAATCTTGGAGAAAAACCTGTAATATTCGATAGTACCCTTGCGAAGATTTCATGTGAACAGCTGAAGATGGCAATGCAGAATATGGGCTATCTTCATTCTGAGGTAGATTTAAAGACCGAAGTAAAGCGAAAGAAGCTGACAGCCATCTATACATTACATCCAAATACTCCATTCTTCATAAGAAACTTCCGATATGACATTCAGGATTCTGTGATAGAACGGCTGTTGCATCCAAATCTTTATGTAAACCAAGCTCCTCGCCAGTTTTCAGTGTCTTCTTTGGATGCGGAGCGTAAGCGCTTGACGAGTATACTTAATGATAGTGGATATTATCGTTTTCATAAGGACTTTATAATGTATACCGCTGATACTGTAGCAGGCTCGAAAGATATAGATGTTACCCTTCATCTGTTGCTTTATCGTCCCAATAATGATGCTCCAGAGACCCTTCATCCACGCTATAGAATCAACAATATACGTTTCCTGTCAAGTGATTCCATACCATTGCCATTACGTATTAATGTCTTAGAAAACAATACGGTACTCGAGTCGGGGAAATATTTCAGTTCTAAAGACCTTCAGCGCACATACAACAATTTTGGTAAACTTGGGATAGTAAGATATACAAACATAACCTTCACAGAAGGAGATCCGTATGAAAATGGTGACCGGAATCTGGATTGCGATATTCAGATATCTACAAATAAACCAAACACAATCTCTTTCCAGCCGGAAGGAACCAATACGGCAGGTGATCTCGGTGCCGCAGCATCCTTGAAATATCAAAACCGTAATTTATTTCGCGGCTCCGAACAACTGTCTATACAGTTCAGGGCAGCTTTCGAGGCAATAACCGGTTTGGAAGGATATGACAATCATGATTATGAGGAATATGGGGTGGAAACAAAACTGCAGTTTCCCCGATTAGTGGCTCCCTTTTTGAGCCGAAGCTTTATCCGAAGTCGTACTGCTACCTCTGAGCTGTCTTTGAGTTGGGATATGCAGAACCGTCCAGAGTTTCATCGTAGAGTCTTCTCTGCCGGATGGAATTATCGTTGGAACAATCCTCAGAAACGGACTTCTTACTCTTTCGACCTCGTAGATTTCGATTATGTATATATGCCGTGGATGTCAGAGACGTTTAAGAATGACTATATTGATAATGTGACAAACAGGAATGCTATCCTAAGGTATAATTATGAAGATCTGTTTATTATGAAAACAGGTTTCGGTATAGCCTATAATGATGGTTCCAGAGCATTGCGCGCACATTTGGAAACAGCAGGCAATTTGCTAAATGCCATATCGAGGGGTATGGGATTCAGTAAGAACACCGATGGACAGTATACATTATTTAATATAGCATATGCGCAATATGTGAAATTTGATGCAGATTTCACGAAGCTTTTCCATTTGGATAATAATAACCAAATGGCACTACATGCGGGCTTCGGAATTGCTCTTCCTTACGGTAATAGTCGTATGTTACCTTTTGAGAAGAGGTACTTCTCCGGAGGAGCAAACTCTGTAAGGGGATGGCATGTTCGTGGCTTAGGTCCTGGAAAGTTCAAAGGCTCTGATGGGCGCATAGATTTTATCAACCAGACTGGTGACTTAAAACTGGATTTGAATGCTGAATTCAGAACCCATCTTTTTTGGAAGATATATGGTGCGTTGTTTGTTGATGCGGGTAATATATGGACGTTAAAGGAATACTCGGAGCAGCCAGGAGGTCAGTTCGTTCTCTCTGAGTTTTACAAGCAGATAGCCGCCTCTTATGGTCTCGGATTCCGTTTTAACTTTGATTACTTCATACTCCGTTTTGATATGGGTATGAAAGCTGTGAATCCGGCTTATGAAACGTCAGATGAGCATTTCCCGATCTTTCATCCACGCATGAGTAGGGATTTCATGTTCCATTTTGCCGTCGGTCTTCCATTCTGAAAAATATTTGATATCTTTTGCATTCGCTTGCATGAAATTTTAATAAATTTCTCACGCTCGGAAAAGAAAACGAGCTTTCTTAGCTCTCGCTTACTCGAAATTTTGTACCTTTGTACCCAGAAAAGAAAATATATGCTGAAATTTATATCATTTGGCAGTGGTAGTTGTGGTAATTGCTATTATCTATTTACAGGTGATGAGGGTCTGATGATAGATTGTGGCATCGGAGTACGTTCGTTGCGAAAGTTCTTCGACAATTATGGGTTTAAGCTCGTTGATATAAAGAATATCCTGATTACTCATGATCATGCCGACCATGTGAAGTCTATAGGTGCATTGAGTGGAAGCCTCCATGTTCCTGTCTATACTACCTCTGCTATTCATAGTGGCATAGAACAGAACTGGTATGTGCGAAAGAAGATTCTTTCAGAACTTAAGTATGAGATTGAGAAGAATACTGTTATTGAGATTGGTCCGTTCCGTGTTACTCCTTTCTCTGTCCCCCATGATAGCAAGGATAATGTAGGCTATAGCATCGAGTATGAGGATAAAGTTTTCACCATCGTGACTGATTGCGGTCATGTGACAGAAGAGATTGAAATGTTTATTCGGAAATCAAACTACCTTGTTTTGGAAGCGAACTATGATTCTGAGATGTTGGAAAATGGACATTACCCACCATACTTGAAAAGACGTATATCTGGCGGGATTGGACATCTAAGTAACCGTCAGTGTGGTGAGGCTCTTGTGAAGAATGCTACTCCTTTGATGTGCCACATATGGCTTTGTCATCTTAGTGAGGACAACAATCATCCAGAGTTGGCGCGGAAGACCGTTGATGCAATATTGCGCTCTTATGGTATTATTCCTGGTAAAGATTTTGAGTTGGATGTACTTAAGCGCAAGACTCCGAGTGTGGTTTTTGAACTGTAGAATTATTTAGTAATAGGTCAAGAATATAGAGTTCTTTGTGAATGTGGCTTATCTGTGAATGGGAAGTCTTATTCACTATAAAACCACGAGAATAAGCGATTCATCCATTTGAAGGTGAAGTGAAACCATCTGTAGTTACTGACGGGTTTCCCTCCGAAATTTAAGATAAAGTCCCTGTATTTGTTTCTTTTGAAAGGCAAGCCAATGTTCAAGAAGAAAATATGGTCCTTGCCTGTTGAGTGGCTATGCTTTATAGCACTCCATAACGTTAGCAGGTCGGGAGCAAGAAATGGGTATGATTTGTTTTTGGCATAGGCAAACCAAAGATAAGTATTATTGTTATAGCTTATAGTTGTACTGCCCCCAACAATATGTTTTTTGTATGTCGTGATATATGTCTTGCTGCAATTGAGTCTTGACAGCTCAAGGAAGAATTTGCTGTCGGGTATGTAGCGCTGAATCCTAAAACGATAATATGAGCGCAGTTGCTTGTGATACTTTAATATCTCTTCGTCAGTCGTGGCTTCACGGGTAATAATACCAGCCTCATAGCTTTTGTTTATGCGTTGAAGAGTTCGTTCGTCCAGTCTTAACTCAGGTTCCATACTGTGAAGCGAGTTGTGAATTTGAAGCCAAGGCACCGGTGAATAGCCGTTGTAGCGGAATTGACGGTATCCAAACATCTTCTTGCTTATGTCACTAAACTCAATGTATAGGCACATCTTGTATTGGAGATGTTTAGTGATAGCGGACAGCATTAGTCCGAACAATTCATTTTTTTGTTCTTCGTCAGCATATACCCCTTCTCCATATATACGGCCTTGTGAAAATATATATGGTGGTAATAAAGAACCTCTCCTGCGAAGCATAGCTAATAGGTGTGACAAAACCTTTCCTTCACGGTTCACAACGACAACCATATAAGGTGTGAGCCTCGGCGTACTTTCAATTATTTTAAATAAGTCGGGGCTATGAAAGAAGTTGCTGTTATCTAACTCTGGCAGGTCTTCGTATCGGTTTATTATTTTAATGCTGGCATTGTTCACAACGCAAAAATAGTAAATGTTTTCTAAAAAAACAATATCCTGTTGGTTGTTTTCTGTATTTTTCAGTATTTTTGTAACTATTATGAATATAGTTCTTATTGGTGCCGGTAATCTTGCCACACATTTAGGGCTTGCCCTAAAGAGTGTGGGGCATAGGATATTGCAGGTTTATAGTCGGACGGAAGAGTCTGCTACAGCTTTGGCTCAACTCGTAGGTGCTACGCCTGTGACAGATATCAGCAGTATTGTTTCCGTTGCTGACGTATATGTGTTCTCGGTCAAGGATAGTGCCTTGGAAGAGCTTATCGGCAAGATGCATGATGGGAAAGAGAAACAAGTATTCCTTCATACTGCGGGTTCCATGCCGATTGACTTGTTTAATGGTAAGGCTGTGCATTATGGCGTACTTTATCCAATGCAGACATTCTCTAAGAAACGGCATGTTGACTTCAAAGAGATACCTTGCTTTGTTGAAGGCATTGACGAATATTCTCTTGGTATAATCAAGCAACTGGCTGACTCTGTCTCAGATAAAGTGTATATATTAAATAGTTTAGACAGGAAATTTCTACATCTTGCAGCCGTATTCGCATGTAACTTTGTGAATCATTGCTATGCCTTGTCATCTGATATAGTAGAGGGTATAGGTCTTCCTTTTGACGTGCTCCTTCCACTGGTAGACGAAACAGCAAGAAATGTTCATGAGTTATCACCGGTCATGGCACAGACTGGACCTGCGGTTCGTTTTGATGGGAATGTCATTCAACGGCATGTTGAGTTGCTGGGAGATAAGCACCTTATGAGACAGATTTATTCTGCCATGTCTGAGAGCATTCACCGTAAGTCTTTGGAAAATGCTGATGTACAACAAAATGATGAAAAGATATGATAAACTATGATCTTAGGAAAATCAAAGCAATAGTATTTGACGTAGATGGTGTCTTGTCATCAGAGACAATAACTATGATGTCGGATGGCGAGCCTTTGCGCACAGTTAATATTAAGGATGGCTACGCCATACAGCTGGCACAAAAACAAGGACTTAGAATTGCCATTATGACGGGTGCCAATACGGAGGCTATACGGATAAGGTATGAGTATCTTGGACTTGAGGATATATATATGCAATGTTCGGTGAAAATTGATGTATGGAACAGTTTTCTTAAGAAATATTCGCTCACAGGCGATGAGGTCATATATGTTGGCGATGATATTCCAGACTATGAAGTGATGAAACGCTCTGGATGTCCCTGCTGTCCTGCTGATGCCTGCTCTGACATAAAAGCTATTTCTTTATATGTAAGTGATAGAAAAGGTGGTTGTGGCTGTGGCAGAGATATTATAGAACAAGTATTGCGTTCACAAGGAAAATGGCTAAGTGATGAAAAGGCATTCGGATGGTAGGCGATATAAAATAATACTCGCAAGTAACTCTCCTCGTCGCCGTGAGTTGTTGTCAGGGCTGGATCTTGATTATGTAGTGAAAGTTATTCCGGGGATAGAGGAGGCTTATCCCCATGATCTGCCAGCTAAGAATATACCGGAATTTATTGCTAAAGAGAAGGCTGAGCCATATATTGAAGATATTGGAGAAGACGAATTGATACTTACTGCCGATACGGTGGTTATAGTCGATGGCATGATTCTTGGTAAGCCTGCCAGTGAGGTTGACGCAAAGAATATGCTACGTATGTTGAGTGGGAAGACACATCAGGTCGTCACAGGTGTGTGTCTGACGACAAAAACTATACAACGTTCTTTTTCAGTCTCCACAGATGTTACTTTTAAGAATTTGTGTGACAGTGAAATAGACTACTACGTTAGAACCTATCATCCTATGGATAAAGCAGGAGCATACGGTATTCAAGAATGGATAGGATATGTCGGAGTAACCAGTCTCAATGGTAGTTATTATAATGTTATGGGACTTCCTGTACAACGGATTTGGGAAGAATTGAAGAAGATGGAGCGTTATTGTGAAATATGATTTTTACTCGTTAAATTGAGATTATTTGAAAAAAGTATGATAATAATTTTGATGTTATGAGAAAAATAACTATCTTTGCAAAAAGGATTTGGAGCAATTCAATAAAACGCTTGAAATGACTAAATATAATATCACAGAAAAGAAAGAGAAGGCGGCTGTATACCGTAGTCTTGTTAACCCCAAATTAATGGACGAGTTAAAGGAAAAAATCTTTGATATTGTTATTGCCCAAAAAAAATTCAAAGACAAGAACTATTCCGCAAAAAGACTCGCAGAAGACTTAGGTACTAACACTCGATATATATCTGCTGTCGTTAATGTCCGGTTCTGTATGAACTATACTTCTTTTATAAATAAGTATAGGATAGAGGAGGCTATGTCTCTTCTTCGTGACAAAAGATATCTGGATCTTAACATGGAGGATATCAGTGATATGGTAGGCTTTGCCAATCGCCAGTCGTTTTATGCTTCTTTCTATAAGATGAACAATATGACTCCTCGTGAATACAGATTGAAATATTTTGCCACTCATCCTACAGAAAAGGGGAAAAGGAAAAAAGTGTCTTCCCTAAAGGATAAACCTGCGACGGAATAGCTATGGATAATTTTGCCTATGCTGGTGAGCGCTTTGCTGACATACAGATTCTTCGCTATCAGATAAGGGATTTTGACACTTTGTCTCTTCGCCAGAAGTGTTATGTGTATTGTCTTTCTAAAGCCACTCTCTATGGGCGTGATATTACTTTTGACCAGTTCGGAAAGCATAATCTCCGTATCAGGCGGCTCTTAGAGGCTGTATATGTTAATTTTAAGGACAGAGTGCACTCTGATGAATTCGATGCACTGGAGGTCTATTTAAAACGGGTTTGGTTTTCCAGTGGCATTCATCATCATTATGGATGTGAGAAATTCTTACCATCCTTCAGCGAGACCTTTCTTCGAGGCTTAATTTATGAGACAGATGTAAATGTCTTGCCTTTACATGACGGGGAGTCTGTTGAAGATATGATAGATGAACTATTTCCTGTAATATTTAATCCGGAAATATTTCCCAAACGTGTCAACAAGAATAACGGTGACGATTTGGTGCTGACGTCTTCATGTAACTATTATGAGGGTGTTACTCAGCAGGAGGTGGAAGAGTTTTATGCGGCAAAGCGTACTGATGACAAACGCCAGCCTTCTTGGGGATTGAACTCTACCCTTGTTAAAGACGAGGGAGGGCTGAAAGAGCTGGTGTGGAAGAGAGAAGGACGCTATGGTCGGGCGATAGAACAAATTGTATATTGGTTGAAGAGAGCTGAGGAATATGTGGAAAATGACTCCCAAAGAAAGGTAATCAGTTTGTTGGTTGACTACTATGAAAGTGGCTCTCTTGACATTTTTGACCGTTATTCTGTTGAATGGGTAAAGCTTCACGAGGGACAGATTGACTTTATCAATGGCTTTATAGAGGTATATGGTGATCCTCTTGGTATTAAGGCCAGTTGGGAAGGCATAGTCGAAATAAAGGATCTCGTTGCGACAAAACGCACAGCAATAATAAGTGATAATGCCCAATGGTTTGAGGACCATAGCCCGGTAGATTCACGATTCCGCAAGAAAGTAGTTAAAGGCGTAACAGCTAATGTCGTACAAGCTGCTATGTTAGGAGGTGACGAATATCCTTCCACCGCAATTGGAATAAACCTTCCTAATGCTGATTGGATACGTGCCGATTATGGTAGTAAGAGTGTAACGATAAGTAATTTGACTGAAGCTTATGACCTTGCGGCTAAGGGCAATGGCTTTCGTGAGGAGTTTGTGATAGATAATTATACCAAAGAGCTGATAGATCGCTGGGGACATTTGTGTGATGACTTACATACAGACCTGCATGAGTGTCTTGGACATGGAAGTGGTCAACTCTTGGATGGTGTCTCTCCCGATGCTTTGCAAGCATATGGAAGTACAATAGAAGAAGCACGTGCTGATTTGTATGGATTATATTATATAGCTGATCCAAAACTCTTGGAGTTGGGTTTGTTGACATCACCAGAAGCATACAAGGCAAACTATTATACCTATCTTATGAATGGTCTGATGACTCAATTGGTGCGTATTCAGCCAGGACATCAGATAGAAGAGGCACACATGCGTAACCGTGCAATGATCGCACACTGGATTTTGGAGCATTATGGACAGGCGGTTGAGCTAATCAGGCAAGATGGAAAGACCTTTGTTCGTATAAACGACTATGAGCAATTGCGTATGGGGTTTGCCGAATTGTTAGCAGAGGTACAGCGGATAAAGAGTGAGGGTGATTTGTCGGCTGCAAGGCAAATTGTGGAGAGATATGCCGTCGCAGTTGATGAAAATCTTCATGAGGAAGTCCTAACAAGATATTCAAAGCTAAAAATAGCACCATACAAAGGTTTCCTGAATCCTCGGATGCTATTAGTGAAAGATGATAGTGGTAATGTTGTTGACGTGAAACTGGATTATACTGAGTCGTATACAGAGCAGATGTTGCGGTATAGTCACGAATATGCTGCATTGTAATGAAGGAAGAGACGCAAAAGAAATTGAAAGAAATCAAACAGTCGTTCCGTTTCTTGATGAACGGAGTGGCTTCGCAGTCAATGCGTGATAAAGGACTCGAATATCATATTAACTGGGGTGTAAGTCTTCCTCATCTTATTGAGATGGCAAATGAGTATGGTAAGGATTATGAGCTTGCCGTGGAGCTATGGAAGGAAGATATTCGTGAATGTAAGATACTGGCTGCTTTGATTATGCCGCATGACCAGATGCCCATGGAGCTTGTTGATATATGGATTGAACAGACGAAATCACAGGAGATTGTTGAGATGACATCCTCTTTCTTATATCAGTATCTTTCTTATGCCTCAGTACTTGCATATCAATGGATTGCCTCCGATGTGCCGTTAAGACAGCTCTGCGGATTTCTGATAATTGGTAAGTTGTTTGCTAATGGACAAGAGCCTAACGAGCGTGGTATCAATGAGTTCTTGGATCAAGTTAAAGCAACTGTTCAAGATGGTGGACTCCCAGAAAAGCATGCGGCGATAAATAGTTTATATCGCTTCTGTGAACTTGGGGAGGAATATGAGGGCATTGCCAAGAAAGCCTTTCCTGGATTTGTATAAGGTGTTTTAACGTTTTTTGTGTGGTGACTTATTCTTTTCTGATTGAAAATTTGTAATTTTGTACAAATTTAGAAATTGCCAACGTGACCAAAGACGCTGTAAAAAGAAAAGTACGGGATATCCTTACTCATTATCTTGAGCATTCTCGTTACCGTAAGACACCAGAGCGGTATGCCATCTTGGATGCGGTATACAGCATGGACGGGCATTTTACATTGGAGGAACTGGGTGAGAAACTTGAAACCCGCCATTTCCGAGTATCGCGAGCTACGCTATATAATACTATGAAACTTTTCATTGAATTGCGGCTTGTGGTACGTCACCGTTTTATTGGTCAGACAAAGTATGAGGCATCCCTTGACAATAAAGACCATATCCATCAGGTATGTACTATCTGTGGGACGGTAACAGAGATAGAATCACCATCCTTGACTGAGTCAATTATGAATACGAGGCTCCGTCGTTTTCGCAAGGATGGTTTCACATTATATATCTATGGTGTCTGCTCTGTTTGTCAGGCACGTATTACACGAATGAATCATCAAACAAAATAATTATGAATATAGGTAAAGTAGATGTCTTACTGGGTTTGCAGTGGGGCGATGAAGGTAAAGGAAAGGTTGTTGACGTGCTAACGCCTCGATATGATGTGGTGGCTCGTTTCCAAGGAGGTCCCAATGCAGGTCATACATTGGAGTTCGAAGGTCAGAAATACGTTCTCCGGAGTATACCGTCTGGAATCTTTCAGGGTGGCAAGTTAAATATTATCGGTAACGGAGTAGTGCTGGCACCAGACTTGTTTATGGCTGAGGCTGCAGAACTTGCGAAGAGTGGACACGATCTGCGTAATCGTCTGCATATCTCAAAGAAGGCTCATCTTATAATGCCTACTCACCGTCTGCTTGACAAGGCACAAGAACTGGCAAAAGGAAAAGAGAAGGTTGGTACTACCGGAAAAGGCATAGGTCCGACATATACCGATAAAATAAGCAGGAATGGTCTCCGTGTCGGAGACATTCTTGACAATTTTATTGAGAAATATACAGCTCACAAGAATCGTCATCTCGCAATATTGAAGTCGATGGACTTTGATGACTTTGCAGGTTTCGACGATGTTGAGAAGAAGTGGCTTGAAGGAATTGAGTATATGAAACAGTTCCAGTTTGTTGATAGTGAGCATGAGATAAATCATTTGCTTCGTGAAGGTAAGAATGTGTTGTGCGAGGGTGCTCAAGGTACACTTCTTGATGTTGACTTTGGCAGTTATCCATTTGTTACGTCATCAAATACCATTTGTGCCGGTGCTTGTACCGGACTTGGAATAGGACCTAATAAAATAGGACATGTCTTTGGTATAATGAAGGCATATTGCACGCGTGTCGGATCTGGTCCGTTCCCAACAGAGCTATTTGATGAGACCGGTAAAAAGATCCGCGATATCGGTCATGAATATGGTGCGGTAACCGGGCGTGAGCGTCGTTGTGGTTGGATAGACTTAGTAGCACTCCGTTATGCCATTATGATTAATGGTGTCACTGATCTGATAATGATGAAGAGTGATGTACTGGATGACTTTGACACGATTAAGGCTTGTGTAGCTTACCGCCAGAATGGTGTTGAGACGAGAGACTTCCCATTTAACATAGAGGATGATGTTGAGCCTGTATATGTAGAGCTACCTGGGTGGAAGACAGATATGACAAAATACACGTCTGAGGAGCAGTTCCCGGAGGCTTTCAACAATTATATCGGATTCCTTGAAGAGCAGTTAGAGACACCTATAAAGATAATTTCCATCGGTCCTGATCGTGACCAAACAATAGAAAGAAAGTAAGATGGCACAGAAACCAAGTATTCCAAAAGGCACAAGAGACTTCTCTCCTTTGGAGATGTCAAAGAGAAATTATATATTTGATACTATCCGTGAGGTATATTCTTTGTATGGCTTTCAGCAGATAGAGACACCTGCGATGGAAAACCTGCAGACCCTTATGGGAAAGTATGGTGAGGAAGGTGACAAGCTGTTGTTTAAAATCTTAAACTCTGGTGACTATCTTTCTAAGGTTCGTGACGAGGAACTGACAGAACGTAATACTCTTCGGCTGGCATCTCGTTTGTGTGAGAAAGGTCTGCGATATGACCTTACAGTTCCCTTTGCACGCTATGTTGTTATGCATCGTGACCAGCTTCAGCTACCATTTAAACGGTATCAAGTACAGCCCGTATGGCGAGCCGACCGTCCTCAGAAAGGGCGGTATCGTGAGTTCTATCAGTTTGATGGTGATGTCGTAGGCTCGGATTCTTTATTGAATGAAGTTGAGCTGATGCAGATTGTCGATATGGTTTTCTCCAGGTTTGGTGTCCGTGTACTTATAAAGATTAATAACCGTAAGATACTGACTGGTATTGCTGAAGTTATCGGTGCGGCTGACAAAATTGTCGATATAACTGTCGCGATAGACAAACTTGATAAAATCGGATTGGATAACGTAAATAGTGAGTTAAAAGAAAACGGACTTACAGATGAGCAGATTGAAAAGTTGCAGCCTATAATATCATTGGATGGTACCAATGAGGAGAAACTTGATACTATTGCGACAGTCTTAAGCCAGTCGGAAATTGGAATGAAAGGTATAGAGGAGACTCGTTTTATCCTTGATACTCTGAGAAGCAGTAGCCTGAGTAATGAAATACAATTTGATCTTACCTTGGCTCGTGGACTTAATTATTATACCGGCGCAATCTTTGAAGTTAAGGCATTGGATGTGGAGATTGGCAGTATTACCGGTGGTGGCAGGTATGATAATCTTACAGGAATCTTTGGTATGCCAGGTATGAGTGGTGTAGGAATCTCATTTGGCGTGGATCGTATTTTCGACGTTCTTAATACTTTGGACTTATATCCAAAGGATAGTGTGACAGGAACACAGCTTCTGTTTATCAACTTTGGAAAAAAAGAGACAGATTATTGTCTTCCGTTTGTCGCTCAGGCACGAAAGGCAGGTATACGTACTGAGATATATCCCGATGCCGTCAAGATGAAAAAGCAAATGACGTACGCAAATGTCAAACAGATTCCTTTTGTCGTTCTGGCAGGTGAAAATGAGATGCTTGCAGGTAAGCTGACGCTTAAAAACATGACAACGGGTGAGCAGGGATTGGTGTCTCCGGAAGAGTTGATACAAGCTGTTCTTGATTAATTAATATCATTGTTGACAATGAAGAGAAGAATTGCATATTTGTCTTTCGTCTTAATGTTGCTGCTGATGGCGACAAGCTCGCGAAAGGAGCCAGTCACTATATTTATTATAGGTGACTCAACTGCGGCTAACAAAGATATCTCTGGCAATAAACAAGAGAGAGGGTGGGGAATGGTTTTACAAGGATTCTTCACAGATAAAGTTCGTGTCGATAATCATGCCGTTAACGGGCGGTCTTCTAAAAGTTTCATAGATGAGGGACGCTGGGAGAAAGTATTACAGAGAATTACTCCAGGTGACTATGTCCTTATACAGTTTGGACATAACGATGAGAAACCTGCCATTGACAGACATACTGACCCTGGGACAACGTTTGACGCTAACCTCAGGCGCTTTGTTATAGAGACCCGGCAGAAAGGTGGTATTCCTGTATTGTTAAATTCGGTAGTAAGACGTAACTTTTATCTGAAGCCTGAGAAGCAAGATGATGATGAACTGCTCCGTAATACAGTATATACAGGTGAGAAAGTGAACAGTGACACGCTGGTTGATACCCATGGTGAATATGCCATCGCTCCCATGCGTGTTGCAAAAGAAATGAATTGTGTTTTCATAAATGCAAACAGAGTGACTCATGATATAGAACAGGGCTTGGGTGTTGAGGGTTCACGAAAGCTACATATGTGGTTCCGACCTGGTGAACATCCGAGTTTGCCCGAAGGAAGGCAAGATAATACCCATTATAATGTTTATGGTGCCCATGTCGTGGCTGAGGCTTTGGCTAAGGAGATTTGTAATAGCATTCCTGCTTTGAGGAAATATTTGCGTCATTATGATTATATAGTAGCTGCAGACGGCACAGGTAATTATATGACACCAGAAGAGGCTATTGCCGCAATTCCTATGAAAAAGAAGGCAAAGGTATTAATCCTGAACGGGCAATTTAATAACCCCGTCGTACCTAAAAACAAGAAAGTAAAGTTTGTCTTCTGGGGTGACTCTTCTTTCCATTAGATAAAAGATTTTGGATATGCTCTGCAATTGCATTGTGCATATTTTGTAAGTAAGAGTGTGAGACTGTGATTTATTAATAACTTAAAACAAAAACATTATGAAGAAAAAATTTATTTGTGCCGTATGTGGTTACATTTATGAAGGAACAGAAGCGCCGGAGAAGTGCCCGATTTGTAAGGCTCCGGCAGCTAAGTTCTCAGAGCTTAAGGAAGATGGTGACGTTACATACGCCACAGAGCATAGGATCGGTGACGGCAAATTGCCGGGTGCTGACGAGGAGATGATCAATGACCTACGCGACCATTTTAATGGTGAGTGTGGTGAAGTGGGAATGTATCTTGCCATGGCAAGACAGGCAGACCGTGAGGGCTATCCGGAGATAGCAGAGGCTTTTAAGCGTTATGCCTTTGAGGAAGCAGACCATGCATCACGGTTTGCAGAGCTGTTAGGCGAGTGTGTATGGGATACAAAAACCAATCTTGAAAAACGTGCGGCTGCCGAGAAAGGGGCATGCGAGGATAAGTTCCGTATTGCGAAAAACGCAAAGGCTGCAGGTTTGGACGCTATTCATGATACTGTTCATGAGATGGCAAAGGATGAGGCTCGTCACGGTGCAGGCTTTGCAGGTCTTTTAAAGAGATATTTTAAATAAGGTACATGAAAAAACCGCTGGACTTAGTCCAGCGGTCATCTCTCTCATTTTAGTTCGAGCTTTTAATTACTGAACTGAATCAGCAGCCTCTGCTGGAGCCTCAGCTGGAACAGAGTCAGCCTCGATGCTGTCATTCAGAGAATCAACAGTCTCAACAGCTGTAGTGTCAACGTTTTCATTTGGCTTCTGAGTGTTACCACAAGATGCGAATGAGATAGCTGCAACAGCTACGAACATAAATACTAATTTCTTCATTTTCTTTGCTTTTTAAATCTGTAAAACAATCATTTGTTTATTAAAACGATGCAAAGGTAAATATTTTTTTTATATGTTGTTCATTTTTTAGCAACTTTTTTTTGTCCATTTTGTAACTTTTTTGCAAGTGATTGAAAATCAATAAATTGCAAACTGTGAACAAAGGTTAAAGTTTTTCGTGTCCGAACACATAAGTTAAAAAGTGCATTTTAAAGCTGTTTTGTTGTGGTTGAAATCTCCCAGTGTTACCATCATCAGCCTATTGTCATATTCTTCCTTAGCCAGTGCTGCCGAGAGTTCCACTCTTATGTAGTTTTTTGTAAAGCCATGCATGGCTTTTCCTTTGGGTGCTTTCTCGAAAAGTACTTCTGCCTGCTTGCCAATATGTCTCGCATAGAACGCCTGTGTCTTTTCTTCAGACAGCTCCAACAATCTTTTACTGCGTAGTTTCTTATCGTTTTCTGACACTATATATGGTATTTTGAGTGCGGCAGTCCCCGGGCGCTCACTATAAGGGAAGACATGTAGCTGGGTTACGTCAAGTCCTTTGAGGAATTCATAGCATTCCTCAAAATATTCTGGGGTTTCTCCCCGTGTCCCAACCATTACGTCTACGCCAATAAACGCGTCGGGCATCTTTTCTTTGATAAGTTTGATTTTATGTGCGAAAAGGTCTGTGTCATAGCGTCGGTGCATTAATTTCAGTACCGCATTGCTTCCGCTTTGTAGTGGAATGTGGAAATGTGGCATAAAGGCACGGCTTTTTGAACAATACTCAATAAGACTGTCGTCAAGTAAGTCGGGTTCAATGCTGCTGATGCGATAGCGGCTTATCCCTTCGATATTGTCGAGTGCCTTAACCAGGTCAATGAATTTCTCGTGGGTTGTAGCACCGAAGTCGCCGATATTTACACCGGTCAGTACGATCTCTTTTCCTCCTTCACGGGATGCTTCCTCAGCCTGTGCCACCAATGAGGCAATTGAGGGATTGCGTGAAAAGCCTCTCGCAAAAGGAATAGTGCAATAAGTACAGAAATAGCTGCACCCATCTTGTACTTTCAGAAAATAGCGTGTGCGGTTTCCACGGCTGCACGATGGCGTAAATGATGTTATATCTTTCGTCTTTACAGAATGGTGAAGATGCAGGCTTCCTTTTTCTTTGTCATTGTTTTCGTTTCTTATGTTCCATGCCTCGGAAAGAAATTGTATTAGGTTTGCTTTTTCATTGCTGCCAAGAACGAGGTCTACTCCTTCAATCTTACTTACCTTTTCGCTCTCCAATTGTGCATAGCAACCGGTGACAACCACGAATGCGTCTGGGTTCTCTCGTACCATGCGGTGAATCACTTGCCGGCATTTGTGATTTGCCATCTCTGTTACTGAGCAGGTATTGATAAGGCAGATGTCTGCATGCTCTCCTTGTTCTGCGGTACGCACTCCCATCTCTTGCAGGATTCTGCCGAAAGTGGATGTCTCGGAGAAATTCAGCTTACAGCCTAATGTATAATATGCGGCAGTCTTGCCTTGGAAAGCGGAGGTATCTATCATTTTTATAGTCTCTATAGAGATTTATTATAACTCTGGTTGTTTAAATCAAGAAAGATGAGCACCTGTGAAAGCACTCATCTTTCTAATAATTCCTATTGCGTCTTGTTTATTCCGGGAACACGCTTACTAAGTTAGAGGTATAGCTATTAAGCAGATTCTCAAGTGCGGAGTGAAGATCGTAGTTTGTATCGTCACTACTGCTGAAGGTGTACTGGAAGTCACCATGGTTCATACGACCGGCACCGTAGTAACCTGTTACAACAGCCGGAACCTCGTTAGCATCATCTGGAGTATATGTGTACATAATGCTGGAATCTGTGTCAAAGTTGTTGTATGTATAGTTTCCTACAACAGACTTGTAAGTGTCAGGAACTTTCTCGTTACGGGTCTCAGCAACGTATGCGTCAAAGCTGGTGGCGTTCTTTGTATGAGGAATGAAGCTGGTAAGAGATGCTCCTGTAAGGACATTACCGTAAGCTTTCAGCATACCGCCGTCATGGTCATCGAAAGAACCGTTAAGACCGTCAGATCCTTGCTCGGCAATCAGCATAGGCTTCTTGGAGTTGCGGAAGTAGTTGTTCTCAACGAAGAGGTTGGCACCCTTCACGGCACATGCGCCCATTTTGCTTACTCCGTCGTAATAGTTGTTCCATACGTGTACACTCATTGTACGTACGCGCGGATGACGTGAGTCACCGTGGTCGAACCAGTTGTGGTGGTAAGTGATCCAGTTAGGGCCGCTTTCCTTCTTCATTCCGCAGAGTGATGACTTACCAGTATCCCAGAAGTGTACGTTGTCGATGGTAATATACTTTGAGTCTACCTTCAGGTCAAGGGCGCCGTCACCTTTTTTCTGGTCACCGCCTTTGTTCTGTCCGTAGAAGATGTCCACATGGTGTATCCATACATTGGAGTTATTTGTGTCAAGTGAGATACCGTCGTCCATGCAGCGCATGTCGGCAAAGTTACGCATCTCCACGCTTGTACAGTTACGTATCAGGAAGCCGAAGCCGTAGAAGGTGGCGTCTTCACCGATACCCTCAAGGGTGATGTTTACAGGACTGTAGTCATTCTTGCCCTTAATCTGCAGACCCTCGGATGAGCTCTCGAAATAGTCAACGTCGTCAGCATTGATAGTACCGATGACACGTATGTCGAGTGGGGTGGTCACATTGCCCTTTTCATAGGCTTTCAATATTGCCTGAATGCCGGTAAAGGTGCCGGAGTTAAGTGTCGCACTGACAGTCTTGGCGTTATCCTTGGTGAGATATACAACCACGGCGCCGCTTTTCAATGTGCCGTCATCGTTGTATGCGCCAATGCCACTGTAATTCTTATGTGCAAAGCCCTCGCGCTGGTAGTTCTTTACGTTTAGGTTGCTGGCTTCTGAAGCTTTGTCTGTTAGCTCTGAGCCGCTGACAACAGGAACAACCTTAAAGTCGTAGTTGCCTGCTTGAAGACCTACGGCATCGGCACGTCCATAGGTGCCATAATTGCGAACAAGCTGGTAGTCAAGCTTTGTCCAGTTGCTATACTGTCCACCTTTTATATATACACGGTATGTTGTAGCGTTTGTATATGGTTTCCATGTCACGTAGGCAGACTCTAACCATCCTTTAGCATCGATAATCTCAACTCCATTGTTGCTGATATCACCACCTTGGTTTCCTTCTTTCTTTCTGAAGGAGATGTTGCTGACAGTACCATTATAGGTATCTGTTCCGCCATTATATGTGTTGACAAGAATCTTGTTTGTGGTATCGTCAATGTCTATGCTGGATACATTGGTGGTGTTGTAGTATTTCACGTCATTTGAGGTCAGTGTAAAACGTACCTGATTCTGTGTCAGATCCATTGGTACGTTGTTGTTGATCTCGTCCTGAGTACCACCTTCATTGCCGCCTCCTTCACCTTCAACGATAATAGAATAGATATTCATAGAGCCAGTGGAAGAGCTGAGTGTCACGTCACCGTCAGCGGCAACAGTTCCTTTGCCCTCCTGTGTCGTATTCTTGTCTGCTGCCGTGAAACCTGATACGTTCGTGAGGTTTACTTGATTGTCAAGTGTCGTGGCGTTGTTGCCGGTTGAGGCACAGCTGACAGTTACAGTCTGACCTTTTTTTAGGTTCAAAATTGTTACGGAGACATTCTTGCCGGCAAGCTGTACTCTGTTGTTCACATCGATTCTCAGTTTTTTCTCTGCTGCCGTGAACGTTAGTCCCTTTGTCAACTGTATCTCTGTGTTGCCAGCCATGAGTTTTCCGCTAATGGCTTTTACATTCTCGAAGCGGTTGCTGCTTTCGGTATATGTCCAGTCAGATGTCGCTGCCTTCAAGGCTGCCACATCAGCGTCGCTGGTAGCAGTGAAGTCCCAAGTCTGCTGTGCGCTTGCACCAAGTACAGACATCATTGCGATCAAAAATAAATATATCTTTTTCATAGTGCTTACCTCCTTATTACTTTAACAACATTGTTGCCCTTCTTCATGATAAACATACCTCTCTGAGGTGCGCCTGGCAATTCACGTCCCTGCATGTCAAAGTATTGAATTGTTCCGTCTTTTGTTTCTGTGTTCAGAATCTTGATAGCATCAGCAACACTGAAAACAATCTTCACGCCATCCAAGTCTGATGACTGTTGGGTTGTTCCATCTGAGTAATGAAGAATGACATCATCACCGCTAAAAGTGATTTTTGTTACGGTTTTGTTGACCGATGCTCCGTCAACGGTTACCGTCTGCCCACCGTCAGCCATGGCATTTATCCCCATAGCTGCAATAAAGCATAATGATAAAATTTTCTTGTTCATTTTGTTTGAGGTTATAAATAATTGTTCATATTTCGCCTGCAAAAGTAATTCTTTTTTTCTATTCATATATATCCTTTTAAGAAAAGTTTATCGTAAACGTTATCATTTTACACCTTATTATATATTATATTTTGAATGGAGTGAATGGTTGGATAATTGCGCGGACTAAATAATCCTTTATAAGCAAGGAGGGTGTTCACATTGAACACCCTCCTTAAAACAATATCTGAATAGGGTTTATTTACCCTTCTCCATATCAGCCTTGAGCTGTGCGAGGACATCGAAGTCACCAAGAGTTGTGCTTGCTGCAACATTGTTGATTGCTGGAGCAGCTGACTTCTTAGCTTCCTTCTTCTTAGCTTCCTTCTTCTCTTCCTTTACATCCTCGAATGTGCGAGAGTGGGAGAGGATGATACGCTTGGTATCCTTGACAAACTCGATAACCATGAATGGGAGCTCCTCACCCTTCTGGGCTTGTGTGCCGTCTTCCTTAACGAGATGCTTTGGAGTAGCAAATCCCTCGCCACCTTCATTGAGGGCGATAACAGCACCCTTGTCCATCATCTCGGTAATCTTACCTTCGTGGATAGTGCCAGGTGTGTAAAGTGTCTCGTATGTATCCCATGGGTTGTCCTCAAGCTGCTTGTGACCGAGTGACAAACGACGGTTCTCCTTGTCTATCTCAAGTACGACAACGTCGATGTCTGCACCTGTCTGAGTGAACTCTGAAGGATGCTTAACCTTCTTGGTCCAAGAGAGGTCAGAGATGTGGATAAGACCATCAACACCTTCCTCAAGCTCAACGAAGATACCAAAGTTGGTGAAGTTTCTAACCTTTGCGGTGTGCTTGCTGCCGACAGGATATTTAACCTCGATGGTCTCCCATGGGTCTTCTTTCAGCTGCTTGATACCGAGTGACATCTTACGCTCGTCACGGTCGAGTGTCAGGATTACAGCCTCTACCTCATCACCAACATGCATGAACTCCTGTGCGGAGCGCAGGTGCTGGCTCCAAGACATCTCGCTGACGTGGATGAGACCCTCTACGCCAGGAGCAATCTCGAGGAATGCACCGTAGTCTGCCATTACGACAACCTTACCCTTAACGTGGTCGCCAACCTTCAGCTCTGCGTCAAGAGCATCCCATGGATGTGGAGTAAGCTGTTTCAGACCAAGAGCGATGCGCTTCTTCTCGTCGTCAAAGTCGAGAATAACAACATTAATCTTCTGGTCGAGAGTGACTACCTCATGTGGATCGCTGACACGTCCCCAAGAGAGGTCGGTGATATGGATGAGTCCGTCAACACCGCCAAGGTCTACGAATACGCCGTAAGATGTGATGTTCTTAACGGTACCCTCAAGGATCTGACCTTTCTCAAGCTTACCGATGATTTCCTTCTTCTGTGCCTCAAGCTCAGCCTCAATAAGAGCCTTGTGGGAAACAACAACATTGCGGAACTCCTGATTGATCTTGACAATCTTGAACTCCATGGTCTTGCCTACGAAGACGTCGTAGTCGCGTATTGGATGAACGTCAATCTGGCTGCCTGGGAGGAATGCCTCAATACCGAATACATCGACAATCATACCACCCTTTGTACGGCACTTGATAAAGCCCTGTACAATCTCGTCATTGTCAAGTGCTGCGTTAACGCGATCCCAGCTCTTGCTCATACGAGCCTTCTTGTGACTGAGTACCAGTTGACCTTTCTTATCTTCCTGATTCTCAACATACACCTCTACGGTGTCACCTACCTTTAAATCCGGATTGTAACGGAACTCTGAGGCAGGAATAATACCATCGCTCTTGTAACCGATATTGACAACAACTTCTTTCTTGTCAACACTGATTACCTTACCGTCAACTACCTGATGGTCGGCAACTTTGTTGAGGGTTTCGTCATAGACCTTCTCGAGGTCAGACTTGCTTACGTTTACACTACTGCCGTTTTCGAACTCTTCCCAATTGAAATCGTCCAGCGGCTGTACATTTTTTAAGTTAGACATAAATTGATAAATTAAAATTAATAAAGTTAGACTTTATGTTTGATAAGGGCATAATTGCCCCAAAACGGCTGCAAAGGTACAAAAAAGATTCCTAATAATATTATATACGCACGCGTAAGGGGAGTAGTTTATTTTTTTTTAACTTCTTGTCTTCTTTAACTTCTTTAACTTCTTAACTCCTAAAAAAAGTTGCATGTCATCAATAATATTTATACTTTTGCACTCTGAAAAGAATATTATAAGGCAATTAATTAATAAATTGTATTGTTATGGCAAAGAATATTGACTGGGCTAATCTTTCGTTTGGTTATATGCCCACAGATTACAATGTACGATGTTATTATCGAGACGGAAAATGGGGCGAGATAGAGGTCTGCTCCGATGAGTATCTCAAACTGCACATGGCTGCCACTTCCCTGCATTATGGACAGGAGGCTTTTGAGGGATTGAAGGCATATCGTTGTCCGGATGGCAAGGTGCGTATCTTCCGTGTAGACGAGAACGCTGCCCGTCTGCAAAGTACTTGTCGTGGCATTATGATGCCGGAGGTTCCCACAGAGCTGTTTGTAGAGATGGTGAAGAAGGTCGTTCGCCTGAATCAGGAATACATTCCTACATACGAGAGTGGTGCTACGCTTTATATCCGTCCTCTGCTGATCGGCACGAGCGCGCAAGTTGGTGTTCATCCTGCTGACGAATACCTTTTCCTTATTTTCGTTACTCCGGTAGGACCATATTTCAAGGGTGGCTTCTCCAGCAATCCGTATGTCATCATTCGTGATTATGACCGCTCTGCACCATTGGGAACAGGTATCTATAAAGTCGGCGGTAACTATGCGGCTTCTCTGAAGGCTAACCACATCGCCCATGAGAAGGGTTATGCGTGTGAGTTCTATCTCGACGCAAAAGAGAAGAAATATATTGATGAGTGTGGTGCTGCTAACTTCTTCGGAATCAAGGATAATACTTATATCACACCGAAGTCGACGAGTATCTTGCCTTCAATCACCAATAAGAGTCTTATGCAGGTGGCAGAGGACTTAGGACTTAAGGTTGAGCGTCGTCCGATACCGGAGGAAGAGTTGGATACATTCGAGGAGGCTGGAGCATGTGGCACGGCAGCTGTTATATCGCCAATATCCTATATCGATGACCTTGATACCGGTAAGCGTTATGACTTTGGCTCACAGCCTGGTCCTGTCTCCAAAAAGCTGTTTGACACTCTCCGCGCAATCCAGTATGGAGAGATTGAGGATAAGCATGGCTGGACAACGGTTGTCATTGAGTAACAGTCGCTTAGTTATTATCTATATATGTGCCGCAAACGTGAGTCCTACTCCGTTTGCGGCACTTTCCTGTTCTGCCATTTTAGGAAAGTTAGGCATTGCATCGAAGCCTATAGATGTTGTTTGAGAAAAATCTTGATGAAGCGTACTGAAGAAACGATTACTTTGCGAAGCAAACCCAACTGAGCGAATCCAACCGAGCGTTTGCTAAAAACTAATTTTTAAAAATCAATTTTTTGCGTCACGCGTCACACTTTGGGGCAAAGGTTAGAGGAGATTCTTTCAGTCGCTTCGCTTGGTGAAAGCGCTAAGGCGATTACCGCATCAAGTGCGGGATGAGGGAATGGGTTGTGCGGGGTGAGTGGGAGGGGAGTGTGGGATGAGAGGTTAGAGGTTTAAAATTGCGGAGCGATATTCTAAGAGCAAAGTTTCTGGAGGAAAGTTGTTACAAGAATTTGAAAAGTTGTAACAACTATTTTTTTAAAGCATTGATATTGCAATGGAAGATGTATGCTTTAGCCTGTCTATATGATAGCTCTACTATGTCAATATCAATGCTAATGGAGATTCTTTCAGTCGCTTCGCTTTGTGAAAGCGCTAAGGCGATTA
>CAJOPT010000108.1 GCA_905236455.1 uncultured Prevotella sp.
CCAGAGCCGGGGTCGAACCGGCACGGGTTGCCCCACTGGTGTTTGAGACCAGCGCGTCTACCGATTCCGCCATCTGGGCTTTTGCGTGTGCAAAGGTAATGCATTTTTCTGAATGTAGCAAACATTTTGTAGAAAAAACTTAAAAGATTTGCAAATACGAATAGTATTTCGTACATTCGTAAGCGAAATCGTTTCTTCAGTACGCTTTTACAAAGCGAAGCGACTAAAAGAAATAACATTCTTCAGTACGCTTTTACAAAGCGAAGCGACTAAAAGAAATAACATTCTTCAGTACGCTTTTACAAAGCGGAGCGATTAAAAGAAAATATAACCATTCATGCCATGACAACAACAAAAGACTATTATTGCGTGATTCTCGCTGGTGGACGTGGGCGCAGACTTTGGCCATGCAGCCGTGAGACATTTCCGAAGCAATTCATTGATTTTTTCGGTATTGGACGCACTCAACTTCAACAGACATACGACCGTTTTGTGAAACTTATGCCAAAGGAAAACATTTATGTGAGCACAAGTAAAGAGTATGCCCATTATGTTGAGGAACAATTACCAGAGCTACCCACTGTTAATATCCTTTCAGAACCAATTCACCGCAACACCGCCCCCAGTGTAGCATGGGCATGTTTCCGTATTGAACGGCAGAATCCCAACGCATGCCTTATCGTGTCACCATCTGACCAGGCTGTAATGTATGAAGACGCTTTTATGGAAAGCATCCGTTCTGGCTTTGAGTTTGTAAGAAAGCACGACGGACTACTAACCCTTGGTGTCAAGCCCACACGTCCTGAGCCAGGTTACGGATATATACAGATCGGAGACAAAACAGAGATTGACAATTTATACAAAGTACAGTCTTTTACCGAGAAACCTGAAAAGGATTTTGCCCAGATGTTCATGGAGAGCGGTGAGTTTCTATGGAACACTGGCGTGTTCCTTTGCAATGTCCGCTATATGGTAGAGACCTTAAAAAAGCTATTACCTCCTGTCATGAGCAAGATTTACTCAAAAGGGAAAATCGTTACGATTGAGAAAGAATATGCCTATGTGCAGGAGAATTTCCCAAGCTATCCAAACTTATCTGTAGACTACGGTATTTTGGAAAAGTCAGAGAATGTATTCGTCATGCCATGCAATTTCGGATGGGCGGACCTTGGCACCTGGCATTCCACTTATGAGGCAATGAGCAAAGTGCCTGGTGACAATGTCGTTATTGACTCTGAGGTTTTACTTGATGAATGCCACGGAAACATTATCAAGATACCCAAGGATCATCTTGCTATCGTAAATGGGCTGAACGACTATATCATCGCTGAGCAAGGAAACGTATTGCTTATTTGTAAAAAAGAAGATTCATCCGCACTTGTGCGCAGGTTTGCGAACGAAGTACGGATGAAATATGGTGATGAGTATGTCTAAACTAATGGTTGAGATACCCTAATGGGATGAGTTTACTTGGAGAACTCCTCATAAATGCGTGAGGCAATCTCTTTAAACTCATCCTCTTTCAATGACAACTTCTCTTTACGGAAGTCAACATCAGCCTCACTATTCATTGGGATAAGGTGGATATGCGCATGTGGCACCTCCAGTCCGAGGACCACCTGAGCAACCTTCTTACATGGGAAAGCTTTCTTTATAGCCTGCGCTACTTTTTTTGCAAAAACCTGAAACTCTGCCAGTTCCTGGTCATCCATATCAAAGATATAATCCACTTCTCTTCGAGGAATCACCAATGTATGACCTTTCACGAGCGGATTGATATCAAGGAAAGCATAGAACTGTTCGTTTTCCGCACATTTATAGCTTGGAATCTCCCCTGCTGCTATTTTGCTGAATATATCCATTATTATTAATTTAAACGTTAATAACTAACCTATACTGATACTGTCAATACGCAACTTTATCACACCACGTGGAATCTTAACTTCCACCTCGTCGCCAACCTTGTGGTTTAGCAGTCCCTGAGCAATAGGAGTAGTGATGGATATCTTACCGGCACGAAGGTCTGCCTCGTTCTCACTGACGATAGTATAAGACATTTTCTGTCCAGTACCAAGATTAGTCATATCCACTTTGGACATTATCTGCACAGCCTCATTACTGAGACGTGACATATCCACTATCTTTGCCTCAGCGATTGTAAGCTTCATCCTACTGATTTTAGCCTCAAGGTGAGCCTGTGCTTCCTTGGCTGCATCATATTCAGAATTCTCACTAAGGTCCCCTTTATCGCGGGCCTCCGCAATAGCAGCTGACGCCTTTGGACGTTCTACCGATTCCAACCGCTGCAATTCTGCCACGAGTTTGTCGTAGCCTTCTTGTGACATATATGCCATAATTATTATTTTTAATTGTTTTGTCTTTCCTAAAGATGCAAAAAAGAAAGAATTCCAACATGACGAATGTCAGAATTCTGTATCCCTCTGAATCTTTTTGTCTCTTTTATTTCAGTGCGCAAAGTTAATAAAAGATTTCTACCAAACCAATTTTAAATGGCAAAAAGTTGTCTGTTGTAATTTATTTTAATAAATTTGCAGCCATAATTTGCGGATTTTAATATTCTAACACAACCAGCATAATGGAAAGAAAGAAACTCTTTACTATTTTATTAATGTATTTGTTTGCCTGGCATATTCTCCCTGTTGTTGCTCAATCAAATCCAGTACGCTTCACCGTTCAGCAGAAACAGACGGTTCCTGACGAAGTGAAGGTCATCTTTACCGGTACCATAGATGCTGGATGGCATGTCTATTCCACAGGTTTAGGCGACGACGGACCAATATCAGCCACCCTTACTACCGAAAAGGCTGAGGGAGCCGAGGCAAGTGGAAAGCTCTTAGCAGTCGGCAAAGAGAAGAATGTATTCGATCCTGTCTTCGGCATGAAGCTCCGTTTTTTTGAAAATAGTGTACAGTTCGTACAGAAATACAAGATAACGGGAAAGACATATAACATCAAAGGGTATCTTGAATACGGAGCATGTAACGACCAGATGTGCATGCCTCCTACTTCTGTAGAGTTTAATTTCCAAGGGAAAGGTCCCGACGAGGCGTCAAAGGCAATTGCCACTACACCTGAAAAGGAAGCTAACGACAACCCTACCGTCATTAATGACACAGCTACAAAACTTATCCAAGATATACCTATTCCAAGCATAATAGACACAGTAGCTACCGACAGTACATCGTTACAGACAGCCAACGCCCTATGGACTCCCGTCATCAAGGAACTGAATTCCTTCAATGACAAACAATCAACCGATGACAGCTCTCTCTGGCACATTTTAGTCATGGGATTCATTGGAGGACTGATCGCGTTATTTACACCATGTGTATGGCCGGTCATTCCTATGACTGTCAGTTTTTTCCTCAAACGCTCAGACAACAAGGCAAAGGGTGTCCGTGATGCGATAACTTATGGTTTATCAATAATTGTAATATACTTAACATTAGGAATAGCCATCACCGCCATATTTGGCGCAAACTCATTAAACTCGCTGTCAACAAATGCTGTGTTCAATATATTCTTCTGTCTGCTACTCGTTGTTTTTGCCCTGTCTTTCTTTGGATGGTTCGAGCTGACATTGCCGTCATCATGGGCTAACAAAGTAGACAGCAAGGCAACAAAGACAACCGGACTCCTATCAATATTCCTCATGGCATTCACACTTGCGTTAGTGTCGTTCTCATGTACAGGTCCTATTATAGGATTCCTCTTGGCTGGCTTCGCCACGTCGGGCTCTATGATTGCGCCTGCAACAGGTATGCTCGGCTTTGCTGTGGCTCTCGCACTGCCATTCACGATTTTCGCACTATTCCCTACATGGCTCAAGCAAGCTCCGAAGTCTGGCTCATGGATGAATTACATAAAAGTAGTTTTGGGATTCATCGAACTTGCCTTCGCATGTAAGTTCTTCTCTGTTGCCGACCTCGCATACGGATGGCACTTGATGGACAGAGAAGTGTTCCTGAGTATATGGATTGCTATCTTTGGCGCACTTAGCCTTTACCTTTTTGGAATCTTACGTTTTCAGAGTGACGACAGCTCAAAAGCCATGCCCGTCCCATGCGTCATGTTGGGACTGGCATCCCTCGCTTTTACCATATATATGATTCCAGGACTGTGGGGTGCACCATGTAAAGCAATATCGGCATTTGCGCCACCGATGAACACACAAGACTTCAACCTCAACAAAGCAGAGGAAGTACACGCCGCATTCACATCATACGAAGAAGGAATGGCTGCGGCAGCCAAACAAGGGAAACCAGTCTTGCTCGATTTCACTGGCTTTGGATGCGTAAACTGCCGTAAGATGGAAGCTGCTGTTTGGACTGACCCGCAGGTGGCTGAACGGCTTACCAAGGATTATGTCCTCATATCCCTATATGTTGATGACAAGACTCCCCTCCCAAAGCCTATTACAGTTACCACCCCTGACGGTTCTACCCGTAGTCTGAGGACTGTCGGTGACAAGTGGAGCTATCTTGAGCAGGTGAAGTTCGGATACCTCGCTCAACCTTTCTATGTAACCGTTGATCCACAGGGTAACCCTCTTAGTGGTTCCTTTGCATACAATGAGGACATAGCCGCTTATGTTGAATTCCTTGATAATGGTATTGAAAAATATAAAGGTAAATAGCAATTTATACAAATATGAAAATCTTCGCAATTGGCATGAACTATGCCGAACACAATAAAGAACTGAATAATACGTTATTAATAACAGAAAAGCTGGAGATGAAGACCGTTGAGCCTGTCATCTTCACGAAGGCTGACTCCGCATTATTGAAGGATGGCAAACCGTTCTTCGTGCCCGACTTCATGGGGCGGATTGATTACGAGACGGAACTGGTGGTACGTATTTGCCGATTAGGAAAGGGGATTCCTGTTAGATTCGCACATCGCTACTACGATGCAGTGACTGTAGGCATCGACTTTACAGCCCGCGACGTACAAAAGAAAGCCAAGGATCTGGGGCGTCCGTGGACAATCGCAAAGGGTTTCGACGGGTCTGCTGTGATTGGAGAATGGGTTGACAAGAATAACTATGACGATATTCAGTCACTCCATTTTCATCTTGACATTAACGGTAACACGGTGCAGGATGGCTTCTCTAAGAACATGTTCTATACTGTTGATGAGATTATCTCATACATCAGCAGGTTCTTCACACTAAAGACAGGTGACATCCTTTATACCGGAACACCAGCAGGTGTGGGACCAGTTCATGTCGGCGACCATCTTGAAGGATGGCTTGAGGACCGCAAGGTACTGGATTTCCATGCACGGTAGGATATTAGAATTAATAGACAGATGAGCGATAAGCGTATTATCTATAATAATAAGAGGTGGTCAGTGATACTGTTGCTTGTATCATTGGCTGTCTGTCTCTGCCCCTCACAACAAGCGTTGGCACAGACGGTACACCGTTTCTTTAATCTCACGGCGGACGAAATAAGGATAGACTCCGTATTACCTGAGTTCACATGTGTCTTTCCTTTAGGTGAGAACTATCAGGACTCTGTTTACGAGGTGTCTGTAAAATATCCTGAGTTCATTGACATGACTCCGTCTGAGATAGAGCGTTATCATGCCTTATCACAGGAGGCATTACCTGAAATGCCTGTTGTCACACAACAATATGTCGTTGAGCGTAAGAAAGGCAGCTTGGAAATTGGATTCACGCCTATGGTAATGCGGCAAGGACGATACCAATTCCTTGTGAGCTTCATGCTGGAGATAAAGAGCGAAAGCAAAAAGAACAAGAAGAATGCCGCAATGTCAACCCGAGCACCTCTTCTGGCTTCCGGCGCTCAGCAATACGCAAGCAAATCGGTATTGGCTGAAGGCAATTGGGTTAAGATAAGGGTACCTTCAAATGGTGTCTATCAACTGACTGACGCTCTCGTCAGACAGGCAGGTTTCAGCAATCTCTCAAAAGTAAGAATCTACGGTTACGGAGGTCACCTGCAAAACGAGAAATTAGTCACAGAAGAGCTCGCTGCCACCGATGACTTGAAAGAAGTACCGACATATACCATCGGAGGCAAACGCTTATTCTATGCGAAAGGTCCTGTAAGCTGGTCATCAGAGACTGCTACTTCACGTACGCGCAACCCTTACTCCGACTATGGATATTATTTCCTCACAGAGGATGACACTGAGCCGCTGAGCGTCGACAGTGCGACATTCGTATCATCATTCTATCCATCGGCTGACGATTACCATTCCTTACATGAGATTGACAACTATGCTTGGTATCACGGTGGAAGAAACTTATGCGAAAACACTCCTATCAATGCCGGCAGCAGCAAGACATATACCTTGGCTAACGATGCGCACGCCTCTAATGGCAAGCTTTCTGTCGGCGTAACGGCTGGCTCTGCCTCTTCCGTGTCAATTTCCCTGAATGGCAAAGAGCTTGGTACGATAAACTTCAGCTTAGGCGAGTATGATAAAGGCGCCGAGTCAGAGAAAGTCTATAACGTAACAGACCTACATAATGTCGACTCTATCACCATAACCACAAAATCCGGAGGTCCTGTAAGACTCGACTATATATCTATGACATACGACACTCCGAGAGCGGCACCGAACTTGCTAACGACAAGCTTCCCAACACCGGAGTATGTATATGCCATCACTCAACAGAACTTGCATGGTGATGGAGCTTATGACATGGTGATTATCATACCTACAAGTCAGAAACTGCTGGAACAGGCACAACGACTGGCTACATTCCATCAGACCAATGACTCTCTGCGGGTGAGAATTGTGCCTGCCGACGAGCTGTATAATGAGTTCTCAAGCGGAACTCCTGACATCAACGCTTATCGCAGATACCTGAAGATGCTCTATGACAGGGCTGAGACTGAGAAGGACATGCCTAAATATGTCTTGTTGTTCGGCGACTGTGTTTGGGACAACCGCATGCTTACCAGTGACACTAAACTGCTGAATCCTGATGACTACCTTTTGGTTTTTGAGAGTGAGAACTCTTTCAGTGAGGTATATTGCTATATGGACGATGGATTCATAACACTACTCGATGAGGGCGAGGGGTCTAATCCCACATCAGCAGACAAGCAAGACATAGCTGTAGGACGATTCCCCGTGGCTACAGAACAAGATGCTGAGACTATGGTCAACAAGACTATCGCCTATGCCCAAAACGCCAATGCTGGGGCATGGCAGAACACTCTCATGTTCATGGGCGATGACGGCAACAGCAACTTACACATGAGAGATGTCAATGAAGCAGCGGAGACAATCTCCGAACTGCATCCAGGCTACTTGATTAAGAAAGTAATGTGGGATGCATATAAACGAGAGACTTCGGCAACAGGAAACACTTATCCTGATGTCACTAAGGTTATAAAACAGCAACAGGCTGAGGGAGCACTCATAATGGATTATGCCGGACATGGACGTGAAGACCAGATATCGCACGAGAGCGTGCTGCGCCTCACTGACTTCCAGGCTTTCAACAATGAGAATCTTCCGCTTTGGATTACAGCCTCTTGTAACATCATGCCGTTCGACGGAACCTTTGAGACCATTGGCGAGGCGTCGGTACTGAACAAAAAGGGTGGCTCCGTTGCATTCTATGGCACCACACGTACTGTGTATGCCACAGAGAACAAGAAACTGAACATCGCTTTTCTGAAACATGTACTCAGCTATACTAACGGCAAACCGACAACAATGGGAGAGGCTCAGCGCCTGGCAAAGAATGAGATGATAACGACGCGACAGGACTTGTCACAGAACAAATTACAATACTCGTTACTTGGCGATCCCGCACTGGCACTGAACCTGCCTACCCGACAGGTCGTTATCGATGCTATCGCCGGTGTCGACATGACAAGAGGAACCCAACCGGTGCTCAAGGCCGGATCAATCGTAAGTGTAAAAGGACATATCGTAAATAATGACGCTAAGGACACGTCTTTCAGAGGAAAGATGACTGCCACCGTGAGAGACACGCGTGAGCTAATCACATGCAAACGCAATGATCCTGAGCTGGCAAGGGACAACACGCCTGCATTTACCTTCTACGACTACCAAAAAGTACTGTATAATGGCAGTGACAGCATAAGGAACGGCGAGTTTGACTTTACTTTCGCCGTACCACGCGACATTAACTATGCTGACGGCAACGGCTTGCTAAACGTGTATGCGGTAAACAATGAACGCACTGCCATCGCACATGGCTCAGAAGATAATTTCCTCATCAATGGCACCGAGACGATTAGCAACGACTCCATCGGACCGTCTATATACTGTTACTTGAACTCTCCGTCATTTGTCAATGGCGGAGATGTGAACAGCACACCTTACTTCGTTGCGGAAATTACCGACAAGGATGGTATCAACGCAACAGGAAACGGTATCGGTCACGACTTGGAGCTGATTATCGACGGCGACATGACAAAGACATATAATCTCAACAACAACTTCACGTTCGACTTCGGCTCATATACGAAAGGTACGACTTTCTATTCTATACCTGAACTGGAAAATGGAGCCCACACCCTGAAATTCAGGGCATGGGACATTCTCAACAACTCCAGCACCGCGACACTGCAGTTCAACGTAGTAAAGGGGCTTGAGCCTAACATCGTTGATATCAGCTGTACTAAGAATCCTGCAAAGACCTCAACGACATTCATTGTCACACACAACTATGTCGGCTCGGATGTAGACGTGGAGATTGAGGTGTTCGACACAAGTGGACGACTACTGTGGCAACACGAGGAAAGCGGCGTGTCTGCCAACGGCTCATATTCCGTTGACTGGGACCTGACACTGGACTCCGGCGGACAATTGCAGACTGGTGTGTATCTTTATCGTATCCGCCTTTCATCCGATGGAAGCAGCAAAGCATCGAAGGCAAAGAAACTTGTCATCATCCGTTAAAAAACGTCTGAAATATAATAAAACTTGAATTCTACACGTTATCACATAACAATAAAAATTGATTTATGAGAAAGTATATTATAGCTCTCCTCACTGCCATGGTGCCACTGTGCGCCGCAGCT
Organism: uncultured Prevotella sp.; assembly: GCA_905236455.1. Classification (GTDB taxonomy): domain Bacteria; phylum Bacteroidota; class Bacteroidia; order Bacteroidales; family Bacteroidaceae; genus Prevotella. The sequence continues at coordinate 9,060 of CAJOPT010000108.1, forward strand.
CAGGATAAAGCCAACATGTTTAACCCTGTTAATACATCCGTGACATCACAGTCAATAGCACCTGACGCAAGGGCTGCTGGTATGGGTGATGTTGGAGCAGCCACCGACCCTGATGTGGCATCACAATACTGGAACCCGGCAAAATACCCGTTTGCTATCAGCAGGGCTGGAGTGTCACTCAACTACACACCTTGGTTACGACAGCTGGTGAGCGATATGGACTTGGCGTTATTGGCTGGCTACTACCGCATCGGTGACTACTCGGCTGTCTCGGGATCGCTTCGTTATTTCTCACTTGGTGAGGTACAGACAAGTAGCGGACAGTCTGAGGCTGGCGACATGGTTATCAAGCCGTATGAGATGTCTCTCGATGTGGCATACTCTCTTATGCTCAGCGAGCACTTCTCATTAGGTGCAGCGGTGAGATGGATCTACTCCGACCTTACCTATGACTACACCGAAGACACAAGTCCCGGATCGGCTTTCGCTGCCGACCTTGCCATGTACTATCAGAACTATTTCGATATCGGTGCACGTGAATGCCAGTTAGGACTGGGTATGAACATTTCTAATATCGGCTCAAAGATATCATTCGGAGGAGATGACAACTCGGAGTTCATCCCTACCAACCTGCGACTCGGAGCATCTCTCATGATACCTGTCGACGAATACAACCGGTTCACGATTGCCGCTGACGCCAACAAGTTGCTTGTTCCCACCTACCCTAAACAGGAGGAGGGCGAGACTACTGAGGACTATCAGCGAAGGGTACAGAAAGATTACTACGACGTGTCGAGTATCTCTGGTATTTTCAAGAGCTTCAGCGATGCTCCTAATGGCTTCAAGGAGGAGATGCAGGAGATACAATGGAGCGTAGGTGCCGAGTATATCTATCACGACCAGTTCAGCGTACGCGCCGGCTATCACCATGAGGCAGAGAACAAAGGTAACCGAAAGTATTTCACCGTAGGTGCCGGCTTCCGTATGAGTGTCTTCTCACTCGATGCCGGATATGTCATAGCTACAGCAAAGAGTAATCCTCTCGACCAGACATTGCGTTTCTCACTGACCTTTGACATGGACGGTATTAAGGACTTGTTTAAGAGAAGGTAGTTAACGTTGACGTTCCCGTTAATACTATAATAGTATGAAGATAAGAGTCGGCATGGGATATGATGTCCATCAGTTGGTGGAGGGACGTAACCTTTGGTTAGGTGGTGTCCTTATCCCACATTCTCATGGGTTACTCGGTCACAGCGATGCCGATGTACTTATCCATGCCATCTGTGATGCATTGCTTGGAGCAGCCAACATGCGCGATATCGGATATCATTTCCCTGATACTTCTGATGACACTTTAAACATCGACAGTAAGGTTTTACTTAAGAAAACCGTGGAGCTGATAGCGACAAAAGGCTATCATGTCGGCAATATCGACGCAACGGTTTGTGCAGAGCGTCCAAAGCTAAACCCACACATTCCAGCAATGAAAGAATGTCTGGCAGACGTCATAGGATGCGATGTGGATGACATCTCCATCAAGGCAACGACCACAGAGAAACTCGGATTCACAGGACGACAGGAAGGCATCTCCGCATA
>CAJOPT010000109.1 GCA_905236455.1 uncultured Prevotella sp.
ATATAATGAAAGAATTAGCTTTAAAGTACGGATGCAATCCAAACCAGAAACCCTCACGAATATACATGGAGGAGGGAGAGTTACCAATCAAGGTTATTAACGGACGCCCAGGATATATTAATTTCCTGGACGCGCTAAATAGCTGGCAACTTGTAAAAGAGCTCAAAGCTGCAACTGGCTTACCTGCAGCCGCATCGTTTAAGCATGTGAGTCCGGCAGGGGCTGCTATAGGTCTTCCCCTTAGCGATACCCTCAAGAAGATATATTTTGTTGATGACGTGAATATAAAGCTTTCCCCACTCGCTTGTGCTTATGCACGTGCCCGTGGTGCTGACCGCATGTGTTCCTATGGCGACTTCGTTGCCCTTAGTGACACTTGTGACGCTGCTACCGCCACACTTATCAAACGGGAGGTGAGCGATGGTGTTATTGCCCCTGACTACACAGCGGAGGCTATTGAGATTCTTAAAGACAAACGCAAAGGAACATATAACGTTATCCAAATAGACCCTAACTATATTCCAGAGCCTATTGAGCGCAAGCAAGTGTTCGGCATAACCTTTGAGCAAGGACGTAATGAGATACGCCTCGACGACCCTGCCTTGTTTCAGAATATCCCTACTAAAAGCAAAGTCTTTACTGAAGAAGCCAAACGAGACCTTATCATAGCCCTGATAACATTGAAATACACACAGTCAAACTCTGTATGCTATGTAAAGGACGGTCAAGCAATTGGCATCGGTGCCGGGCAGCAAAGTCGTATTCATTGTACTCGGCTTGCAGGTCAGAAGGCCGACATCTGGTGGCTTCGTCAAAATCCTAAAGTAATGAACCTGCCTTTCAAGGAAGGAATACGCCGTGCCGACCGTGACAACACCATAGATGTATATATCAGCGACGAGTATGAGGACGTTTTGCGCGATGGTACATGGCAACTGTTCTTTACAGAGAAGCCTGAGGTCTTTACTTCTGAGGAGAAAAAGGCATGGATTGCCCAGAATACAAAGGTTTCGTTAGGCAGTGACGCATTCTTCCCATTCGGAGACAATATTGAGCGCGCTCATAAGAGTGGTGTAGAGTATATTGCACAGGCTGGCGGATCTGTACGCGATGACAATGTAATTGAGACTTGTGACCGCTATGGCATCACCATGGCATTTACGGGAGTTCGCCTTTTCCATCATTAATCTATTCAGCATAAAGATTATATATGATATGAATGACGATTTTCAAAACATCCTGGAGAACGGCATCCAATTTGGCCGTGGCGCCAAGAAAGAAAAAGAAGATGGCGATAAAGTGAAGACAAAAGCCAAGAAGAAAAAATATATAACCGGGGCTCACGGCAGTGGTTCTGCACGCCAAAAAGCGAAATATCGTGAGCAACGGTCGAAGAGACATCGATGAGGAAGGTAGACACTACCCTTCCTCATCGATATCCTCTATCTCGTCATATTCAACATCTTCCAAATCCTCTATCTCGACAAACTCGATATCCTCACCTTCATCGGCAAGCTCCATTGCGAAACGACTCATATCCTTGTCTTTATGCACAATGACATCATCAGCGGTAATCGCCTGAAGCTTATTGCTCTCACTATTTAATTCCGCCCACAGGACATCTTTCAACTCTGTAAGTCCCATTCCTGTGACAGCAGATATAAAGACAACAGGCACATCATCAGGAAGGGTGTCACGAAGCATGTCAATGAGTTCCTCATCCAACAAGTCACACTTCGTTACTGCCAGCACTCTATGCTTGTCGAGCATATCCGGATTGAAGTTCCTAAGTTCATTAAGGAGTATATCATACTCTTTCTTTATATCATCCGTATCTCCCGGAACCATAAAAAGCAACAACGAGTTACGCTCAATATGGCGTAAGAAACGCAAACCGAGACCTTTGCCTTCACTGGCACCCTCAATGATTCCAGGTATATCAGCCATGACAAAAGACTTGTCATCACGATAGCCCACTATACCCAAGCTGGGTTCCATAGTCGTAAATGGATAATTGGCTATCTTGGGACGAGCGTTAGATAAAGCGGAAACCAAGGTGGACTTCCCTGCGTTAGGGAACCCCACAAGTCCTACGTCAGCCAACAATTTGAGCTCCAGAATTACTGTCATCTCTTGCATTGGCTCACCAGGCTGAGCATAACGAGGTGCCTGGTTGGTGGCACTACGGAACTGGAAGTTACCTAATCCGCCACGTCCCCCTTTAAGCAGCATCACCACTTGTCCATCTTCAGTGACATCACAGACATACTTACCTGTTTCAGCATTATAGACCACTGTCCCGCATGGCACATCTATATAGATATCCTTGCCATCTGTACCATGACATTTATCCCTGCCGCCATTGCCACCGTGCTCGGCAAAGATATGTCTTTGGTATCTTAGATGCAACAGAGTCCAATAATTATGATTACCACGTAAGTAGATGTTTCCACCACGGCCTCCGTCACCACCGTCAGGACCACCGTTAGGATTATATTTCATGCGCTTAAGATGCATGGAACCTTTACCGCCCTTACCAGAGCGGCAACAGATCTTTACATAATCAACAAAATTGGATTCTGCCATTACCTGTTTAGCTATATGATTAATCTATTTTTTCAATCACCTCACAGATACGCTCGAAGATTTCGTCCACAGAACCTAATCCATCAACATGATAGCGTATACCCTCTTTCTCATACCAATCTATCAGAGGAGCTGTTTGACTATGATACACTCCTAAGCGGTTCTGTATCGTCACCTCATTATCATCCGACCTGCCACTCATCTTTCCACGTAGGAGCAGACGTTTCACCAGCTCGTCCTCAGGTACAAAGAGCTCTATCATGGCGGCGATACTATGTCCACGCTCTTTCAACATTGTCTTCAAAGCCTCAGCTTGAGGGATTGTCCGGGGAAATCCATCAAAAATGACCCCTTTGTGGTCCTTGCCGAAACTGTCATATACCTGTGCCAGCATACTTACTATTAAATCATCTGGCACAAGTTGCCCTTGGTCTATAAAACCCTTAGCGGTTTTTCCAAGCTCGGTTCCTTTTGCAATCTCACTACGAAGTACGTCACCAGTTGAAATATGTCCAAAACCATACTTCTCAATCATCTTGTCACTCTGGGTTCCTTTACCTGCACCCGGAGCACCGAAAATAACAATATTCTTCATTTCGATTATAAATTCGTATTTTAAACTTTCTCTTATTATTCTTGCACTAATGTGTAAATGTCACGAAGCTGCCTTCCCTGCTTGTCATAATCAAGCCCATAACCTACTATAAAGTCATTAGGGATACGCAAGGCTACATACTCTATATTCAAATCCTCCTTCAGCTTGTCAGGTTTAAGCAGAAGCGTACAAATATGTATGGATGCCGGTTTTCTCGTACCAAGCGACTCTACCATACGTTTCATTGTCAATCCGGTATCTACAATATCCTCCAAGATAACAACCGTACGATTGGTCAGATCTTCATTGATACCAAAAACTTCCTTGATCTTACCTGTAGATGTTGTGCCTTCATACGAAGCGAGCTTAACAAACGAGACCTCGCAAGGGATTGTTATCATCCTCAACAGATCAGCCGCAAAGACAAAAGCTCCATTCAACACAGCCAGAAAGATAGGATTCTTGTCTTTCATATCATGATTTAGTCGATCAGCTACAGCTTTTACATGCTTCAAAATTTCTGCCTCAGGAATAGACGTTTCAAACGTTTTATCCAAGATTTTTACTCTACTCATACCTTTTTTTATTAAATTTGCCACAAAATTACAAAAAAAAAATCATCTCACACCTCTCTTATTCCATCTTTTTATTAATTTTGCGGTTGGATATGAAGATTTTTACAAGAACTCAGATACGTGAGTTAGACAAATACACACTGGAGCATGAGCCTATCCGGTCTGTTGATTTGATGGAAAGAGCTGCTAAGGCATTGACTCGTTCTATCACTGAGCAATGGACCAACAGAACCCCAATGGTGGTCTTTGCCGGTCCGGGAAACAATGGTGGTGATGCCCTTGCCGTAGCACGCTTATTGGCAGAGCAAGACTATCAGGTTAAAGTTTACCTTTTCAACATTAGCGACCACTTGTCAGAAGATTGCATTATCAACCGTGAGAGGGTTGAGGAATGCAAAAAGATAAAAGAGTTCACGGAAGTAAAGACGGAATTCGACCCGCCAATACTAAATGCCGACACCCTGGTCATTGATGGGTTATTTGGTGTAGGCTTAAACAAACCACTTGCCGGAGGGTTTGCCTCATTAGTAAAATATATCAATCAGTCACCTTCAAAAGTCGTAAGCATTGATATACCTTCCGGTCTAATGGCAGAGGACAATTCGTACAATATCAGTACAAACATTATCCGCGCCGACCTTACCCTGACTCTGCAACATAAGAAACTGGCCTTTATGCTGGCTGACAACCAGCAATACATAGGTGAGCTAAGAGTTCTTGACATACGTCTCAACCAGGATTTCATCAAGAAGACAGATGCCGTTTTTAGCATACTTGAGGAAAATGACATCCGCGCACGTATGATGGGACGTGATGACTTTGCCCATAAGGGTATGATGGGAAATGCCTTGATTATCGCAGGAAGCTATGGTATGGCTGGAGCATCAATCTTAGCCACCCGCGCATGTTTGCGTTCTGGTGCCGGGAAGGTGACTGTACATACTCCAAGGAAGAACTATTCCATTATGCAGATAGCCGTTCCGGAGGCGGTAATGCAGATGGACCACGAGGAGACATATTTCTCTGAGGCTGTAGACACTGATGATTTTGACGCTCTTGCAATAGGACCAGGCTTGTCTCAGCATGAGAACACAGCTATAGCATTAATCTCCCAATTGCGCAGAGCCAATTGCTCAGTTGTGGTGGATGCCGACGGCTTAAACATCCTTGCCAACCACCGCGCCTGGTTGCAGCAACTTCCAAAGGGTATTGTCTTAACGCCACATCCTAAGGAGTTCGACCGCATAGCAGGAATACAATGCAATGGAGACTACGAGAGACTGGCGAAAGCACAAGAACTGGCTCAACAACTCAATGCCTATATCATATTGAAAGGGCATTATTCTGCCCTATGCCTGCCTGATGGCAAGGTGTTATTCAACAGTACTGGCAATAGTGGCATGGCAACAGCAGGTAGCGGTGATGTGCTTACCGGCATCATCACAGGACTTCTTGCCCGTGGCTATAAGACCTCCGACGCATGTGCTGTCGGCATGTACCTTCATGGTCTTGCTGGTGACTTGGCAGAAAAAGAAACCGGCAAAGAGAGTCTCATTGCCGGTGATATAATAGACTTTATTCCTAAAGCATTCAGACGATTAAACGACTGACATTACTGTTCCAGCTTAAGGGTATTGGAAGATCCATCGAGTGCGGTAAACACAAAGATTAGTGTCTCGACAGGTAGCTCCTTAAGATCTATGTCTACATCCTTGGCTCCACCCTCAACAGAGATCGTCTGAATGGTTTGTCCTGAGAAACTTACGATGTCTACCTTTGCAAGAGGAGATGACGCACTTGCTTTCAATACTCTCTTACCATTAATGTAGCCAGCCACATTAAGGAACAACTCCGGCTCCGAGGTGGATTTCTCTACTCTCCTCGTCACCTTACGATAGGTTCCCACACGCTCCAGATACTTCTCTGCATAACGGCGGCCAAGCTCACGATAACCTTCAGAGCTGAAATGCACATTGTCCTTACCTGGCAGACAACCCTCAGAGGTGACAACATATATATTATGGTAACGATTTACAAGTCCGTCAATAGTAGGATTGGCATGTGCACACACACCATTGTATTCCTTTCGCACTGTCTCACCAACTAACATCGGCACACTGAAAGAGTCGAGCTTAAGGTCTGCCTGCAAATCCTTGTAAATCTTATACACACGTCTCTGCCAAGAAGGTGTATATGCGTCTGTCTCTCCCTGATGCAGCAGAATACCCTTTATCACTCCATCCTTTTGGGCAAGACGCGCCATTTCCACCAATCGCTTATAAGGATTGCGGTCATATTGGTTAAGAATATTATTCATCCAGTCACGCTGTTCACGAGCGATAACCTGCTGGCAAGAGTCCTTGTCAAAGAATGTCAGGGGACAACCCTCAACTGCTACAGAAACAATACCCACGCGTGTACCTGCCGGCGCATTAGCCAATATCTCCCTTCCAAAATAATCCGCAGGACTAAGCTTTGTGTCCTGACGGCAGATCGGCGGCAGAGCTTTCCTCCATTCTCCAATTCTCCGCCCGTCAGTTCCATTTGTCGCTGACAAGCTTAACAATCCTTCTGGCACCACAGAGTCTATCTTCTCCGCTGGTGCGGAGCCTGCCATATTCGACTGTCCAAAGCAAAGGAATATCCAGAAGTTCTCATCTTGTGCATTAACAGATAAAGAAGTCATAACGATAACTGCACATATCAAGGATCTAAATATTGCTTTCATTGATATTATCTTTTGAATAAAACGAATTTATTAAAATTTGACGGATTATACGAATCCGTATAATCCGCCAAATCTATTATGTCAACAAGTGAGAATTAGTCGAGCTGACCGAGTTTGTTATCAGAGCCAAGAACCTCGATAATCTTATGACGGTACATCTTCTCCATCTCATCACGAGCAGGACCACAATACTTACGTGGATCAAACTCACCTGGCTTTTCGTCGAATACACGACGAACGGCAGCAGTGAAAGCAAGACGTGAGTCTGAGTCGATATTAATCTTACATACGGCACTCTTACTTGCCTTTCTGAGCTGCTCCTCTGGAATACCTACAGCATCTGGCAACTTACCGCCATGCTCGTTAATCATATCAACATACTCCTGTGGTACAGAGGAACTTCCATGAAGCACGATAGGGAAACCTGGAAGTTTTTCCATAATAGCGTCAAGCACGTCGAATGCCAATGGCGGAGGAACGAGCTTACCTGTCTTCGGATCACGTGTACACTGCTCTGGTGTAAACTTATAAGCACCATGACTGGTACCGATAGATATAGCAAGGCTGTCTACACCTGTACGGCTGACGAAGTCTATCACCTCTTCTGGTTTGGTGTAATGTGATTCTGCGGCAGCAACCTCATCCTCTACACCTGCGAGAACGCCAAGCTCACCTTCCACTGTCACGTCGAACTGATGAGCGTACTCAACAACTTTCTTTGTAAGGGCAATATTCTCCTCGTATGGAAGAGAAGAACCGTCTATCATCACTGATGAGAAGCCAAAGTCAACACAACTCTTACAAAGCTCAAAGCTGTCACCGTGGTCAAGATGAAGGGCAATCTCTGGATGAGCGCATCCAAGCTCCTTAGCATATTCCACAGCACCCTGTGCCATATAGCGGAGAAGGGTCTGGTTAGCATAGTTCCTGGCACCCTTGCTCACTTGCAGGATAACCGGTGATTTAAGCTCAGAACTTGCCTTGATGATAGCCTGAAGCTGCTCCATATTATTAAAGTTAAATGCAGGGATGGCATAACCGCCATTGATGGCTCTCTTAAACATCTCACGAGTGTTTACTAAGCCAAGTGATTTGTAATCTACCATAATTCTTTTATCTTTTATTTATTAATGAATAGTTCTCAAACTGCCGTGATTGCTTATTTCTCCTCCTGAGGATCAACAATCTTCCAGATCAATGCAGCAATTGCCGCACCAATAAACGGACCAACGATGAATATCCAAAGGTTCTCTAATGCGGAACCACCTTGGAACACTGCAGGAGCAATAGAACGTGCGGGGTTAACAGATGTTCCTGTATAACGAATACATACAAGGTGTACAAGGATAAGGCTCAAACCAATTGCCAAACCTGCGAAATTGTTGGTCGCACCATTAGTCTTTGCAGTTGCTCCAAGAACAACAAGCACAAACACACAAGTAAAAATAATCTCTGCCAAAAGTCCGCCAAGTGCGGAGACACCCAGTTGCAAATCGTTAGCACCTGTTCCTGAAATAGCACCGCCATCTGTGGAAGATGTGAGAAGGAACAGAAGAGCTGAACCTATAAAAGCACCAATAACCTGGAACAGCATATACATACCACAATCCTTGGCGTTGATACGTCCCGTAAGGAAACAGCCAAGAGTAATCGCCGGGTTAATATGGCAGCCCGAGATGCCTCCAATGGTATAAGCCATTGCTACTACTGCCAATCCAAATGCGAAGGCTGTGCCTACTACTGCAGGAATATTATTTACAGGATCACATCCTAAACTCACTGCCACACCGCAGCCCATCAACACGAGCACCATCGTGCCCACCATTTCTGCTAAATACTTTTTCATATCCTTTTCTATTTTTAATTAGTACTTCTACTTACTTTACAGAACGCAAAATTAAACAAATTATTTCATACTTGCAAATATTTCTTAAAAGTTATTTGCAAGCAATTTAATCCTCTACTTTTTTGTCTTGTATATCATTCACGAAATACTTAAACTCCGCACTTCCACTACCTTGGGCAAACATACCTATAGTGACACCTGTAAATCCTCCCACGACCTCAGTACTTACCATCGCTGTACTCTGAACTGCAAGAGTCTCATAAGTATTACCATCCAAGGAATACTCAAAATAGTAGTTCTCATCAGTACTGCGAATACGCAACTTCACAGATGGCGCACCATCTAAGTCTACCTGCTCTCCTCCATGAATAGACTTCAACCTATAGGAGGTCTTCACTAAGAGTTTTCCTTTTTCATCTTTAACCACTGACAAGTCATAATGACCGTCATGTATCTGATAAACAGTAAGCCCCGCCTCACATCCGTTTGAAAGGGTCTTCGTGTCAAGCTCTGTCTCCACCATGACATTCACACCTTCCTGTCTGACTCCAAGAAACGTGGGCTGGTTATTCTCTGTAAGCGTACCATGAGCGGTGAGCTGCACACTACCATTCTTGAACAGATAGTTCTCTTTAATAGGATTTTGTATATATATCCATTCTGGTGTCAGCTTGCCGCCTTTCTTGAAATCAGTACGCAGGGACGGACGGCTTACAGGAGCCAGCGGCAGAGTCTTGCACTGCACAAGGGTATCTATCGTACCGTTGCCATTGACTACCGGCCACTCGCCTTCTTTCCACTCCACGGGAGCAAGGTAAGTCTCACGCCCAAGATGGTGGTAGCTGCCTCCGAAGTTACGGTACGCTAAGAACACAACCCACCAAGAGCCATCGGAAGCCTGCACGAAGTCTCCGTGTCCCGTTCCCTGAACCTGCTTCAACTGCCCTAACCTACAGCAATTGGTCAGAATCGGATTTGAGGGATTGCTCTCGTATGGTCCCTCTATCGAACGGCTCCGCGCTATCGTCAGATGGTGTGCCAGCTCTGTGCCTCCCTCTGAGATAAGTAAATAATAGTAGCCGTCTTTTTTATATATATGCGGTCCCTCCGGATAACGACCGCCGTCACCTTGCCAAAGAGCCTTGCTCTCAGTGAGTTGCTCACCGGTTTTCGGGTCTATCTCACACAGATATATACAGTCTCCCGGATTGCTTACCATGTAGCACTTTCCATCCTCAAAATATAGCGACGGGTCGATACCTTGCTGCTTCAACCATATCGGCTCACTCCATGGTCCCTTGGGGTCTGTGGCTGTCACCATGAAATTACCGCCGTTCCCCACATTAGTGGTTATCATATAGTACACACCGTCATTATAGCGGATAGTAGGGGCATATATTCCTAACCATGACGAAGCACCTTTAAGTGGAATCTGACTCTCTCTGTCAAGGACATTACCAATCTGCTCCCAGTTTACTAAGTCTTTTGAGTGGTATATAGGCACACCCGGGAAATACTGGAACGAGGAATTTACTAAATAAAAATCATCACCTACTTTGCATACACTTGGATCGGGATGAAATCCAGGAATAACAGGGTTGGAATATTGCCTGCCAGACTGTGCTGCTATAAAAAGAGTTACCGATAATAAACAAAATGCTAAAAGATTCCTTTTCATGATACCACACTTTTATCTTTTAAATATTATATTTTATGGCTACAAAGTTACATTTTTCTTTTTAGAAAAACAAGCTTTTTATCAATTATCCAATTATATAATACGCCTGCCCCGATAAAAACTCCCGATGACCACCTTTGTCACCACCAAGCGCAAGGTTGACACCATCAATGAGCGTATTGACCAAGTCATGGAAGATGCACCCACAAAGTTGAAGGTGACAGTCGAAGAGCGTAAGAAAGCCATAAACCGCTACAAATATCTGGCAAATGTCTTGACCAGTTTTAGATATCTCTAATGCTCAATAGAATTTATTGTTGCATAATCACACCTAAAAGATGCAAAAGAGTTAATTAAATAGGGAAATTCTATAAGGACAAAGAAGTAAACTTTATATACAATGCTGTTATGTTGTATCTTGGGCAGAAACTGACAAGAAATCGCATTTTTTGCCCAGGTTCCTTACATATTACTACCAAACACGACAGACTTTGTTTTTGATGGAATTTTGAAGACTACTATCGTTACGACTGTTGTTTTTTTGACATTACTACATATCATCACGGGCAAAAACCACAAAAAATTAAAACTTTTTGCCCAAGATAATTAGTTATTCCAATTATTTTCATACCTTTGCAACATGATTTTGAGGCAATGCATATGCCTATTTCATAACGCAACTCTTTAGAGGTATTCATTCAAATTATAGCGCAGATGGAAAAGATTATTGGCCGAGAATTGCAGTTTTACAGGCATACATGGTACTCGGTGGCGTACCGTATTATTTGAGCCTACTTGACCCGAAGAAAAATGTTCCTGACAATATTGATTCGCTTTTCTTCTCAACAGAGCCAGAACTGGAAAATGAATACCAAAGACTCTTCAACTCTTTATTTAAGAATGCAAAGTCTTATATGGAAATTGTACGCTTGCTCAGTACACGTCGTGACGGATATACACGTGCAGAAATAGCGAATGAATTAAAAATCTCGGACAATGGTCATCTTTGTGACATGCTGGACGACTTGGAGCATTGTGACTTTGTACGTAGATACAATAATGGTACATTACAGAAAAATGGTATCTACCAGTTAATAGATTTCTTCTCTCTGTTCTACTATCGTTTTGGTACACGTAGAGTGACGGATGAACATTTTTGGCGTAACACACTCGGTACACCAGAGCAAAACAA
>CAJOPT010000110.1 GCA_905236455.1 uncultured Prevotella sp.
CAGAGGAGGCAGAAGAGACAGAGGACCCAGATGAGGAGGAAGAGGCTGAGGAGGAACAGGAAGAAGAGACCTCTAACGGCGGGCTTGGCTCTATCTTGGGCAGCGTGCTCAAAGGAGGAAAGCTTGGTGATATAGCAAAAAGTGTAATCGGTATTATCGGCTTGGCAGGAGGAGCCTTGAAGAAATAGTATGGAGAAGTTAGTGAATACCATTAAACTGATGGCTAAGACAGGTCTGTTCTTTGCCAATGCGGACGGCAACTATGCTGAGAGTGAGAAGCAATTTATTAAAGATTTTGTCTTGGGAATAGAAAAGATAGGTGACCTTGAGCCAGGTTTGAAGGCACAAGTGCTTGATACAGTCAATCATAGTTATACACTTGACGAGATCATTGACGAGACAAAGGCATTGCTTGATGGCTTTAATAAGACAGAACGTGATGCTATATGGAAGAGTCTGAAGGCTTTCGCAAATAAAGTCATCGATGTCGATGGCAAGCGTTGTCAGGCTGAACAGGAAAACTATCTGAAGTGGAAAGAAGCTTTGGCATAAAGATACTGAAGCTGATACTTACATTTGGTCTCTGGGTTGTAGTTTTTATGATCCAGAAACCTCTTTTTATGATTGCCAACCATTCTTTTTTTAGCGGTTCAACAGTATACGACTGGCTTCAAGTTATGTGGCATGGCATGTCGCTGGACTGTTCGGTAGCAGGCTATCTTACCATTATACCAGCATTATTGTTAATAGCATCTATATGGATTGGCAAAAGGTGGTTGCGGCAAGCAATGCGAATATATTTTTGTCTCGCTGCCTTTATCGTAGCCTTGCTTTTTGTCCTTAATGCCGCATTGTATAGCTATTGGGGCTTTCCTTTGGACGTGACACCATTTTTCTATTTTATGTCATCACCGGCAGATGCCTTTGCAAGTATAACACCGCTAATGGCTATAGGTGGAGTCTTGGCAATAGTTGTCATTACAATTGCCGTCTGGATGCTGTTCTCCCATACCGTATTAGCTATCCATACAACTCCTGTTCGCAGAAAGATATTGGCAACTGTGACAATGGTGATGCTGACAGCATTGCTGTTCCTGCCTATACGTGGGGGCGTTACTGTGGCAGCCGCCAATACAGGGAAGGTGTTCTTCAGTGCCGACATGCGTAAGAATCATGCTGCTGTTAATCCTGTGTTCAGCTTAATGGAGTCGATAGGACATGAGACAGATTTCTCAAGTCAATATCGTTTCATGGATGACAAGCTTGCTGACAAATTATTCTCAGAATTGAGTTATACCGCTTCCGCAGAAGACATTGATACGTTGTTTACCACCAATCGCCCAGATATCTATATAATAGTGTTGGAGAGCTTTTCCTCAAAGCTGATGAAAACACTTGGGGGTAGGGAAGATGTGGCGGTGAATCTTGACAGCCTTGTGAAAGAAGGTGTGTTGTTTACAAACTTCTATGCCAACAGCTTCCGTACTGACCGAGGGCTGGTAGCTATACTCAGCGGCTATCCGGCACAACCCACCACAAGTATCATGAAATATCCGCGAAAGACGGAACATCTGCCGTCTCTGGCAGAGAAATTACATGAGGCAGGGTATGGAAACCGCTATTACTATGGTGGTGATGCCAACTTCACAAACATGCGCTCTTATCTTATGGCGGCAGGATTCCAAGACATAATATCCGACGAGGACTTTCCCGTAATAGACCGTATCAGTAAGTGGGGAGTACCCGATCATCTTGTCTTTAGACGTGTTCTGTCAGATCTGAGAAAAGAGACGTATGACAAACCTATGCTTAGAGTCATTCAGACATCCAGCAGTCATGAGCCTTTCGATGTGCCATATCATCGTTTGGATAATCCAGCTTTGAATGCCTTCGCATATACCGACAGTGTTGTGGGAAACTTTATCAAGGAGATAAAGCGGCAAAAAGAATGGGAACACACCATCGTTGTGCTGGTGCCAGACCATCTGGGATGCTGGCCGGAGAATATAAGTAACCAGATACCTGAGCGATACCAGATACCCTTATTGTTGCTTGGAGGTGCTATCCGCGAGCCACGTGAGGTTTCTGTTATAGGCAGCCAGCAGGATATCGCGGCAACATTACTCTCACAGTTAGGGTTGTCACATTCGGATTTTACGTTTAGCAAGGATATGCTTGACAGACGGGCGCCACACTTCGCATTCTTTACCGTGCCAGATCTTTTTGGCATGGTTACTATCGACAATACGATTATTCACGACAACCAATCGGGTAGGGTAGTCTATGACTCAGGTGATAAGAAAGGTGTCAATCTTTTACCAGGAAAGGCATATTTACAGAAACTGTATGATGATTTAGGAAGGAGATAGATTAATGCTTACAATTATACTATTGACAATCTTTCAACAGGTATTAAACTGGGATACAGATATATTGCTGTGGGTGAATGAGCACCATAGCTTTTTCTGGGATCAGTTTATGTATGTATATAGTGGCCGTTGGGTCTGGGTACCTCTCTATGTCAGCATCGCTTATGTCTTGGTACGTAATTTCTCTTGGAAGGTAACCTTGTTTGCTTTGTTGACAATAACAGTCATCATCACTCTGAGTGATCAGATTTGTGCCTCGCTTATACGCCCGATAGTATGCCGTCTGCGCCCAAGCAATCTCAATAATCCTTTGTCTGCAGTAATCCATGTGGTAGATAACTACCGTGGCGGTCCGTTCAGTTTTCCATCGGCTCATGCCTCTAATTCCTGGGCACTTACATTTTTTGTTATCTATCTGTTCCGGAACAAGGCAATTTCAGTCTTTATTGTCTTCTGGGCATTGCTGACATGTTATTCCCGTATGTATCTTGGTGTGCATTATCCTTCTGATTTGTTTGTCGGTATGTTGCTGGGACTTGCCTGTGCCTCAGTGGTGTTCTATTTCTTTCAGAAGTACTCGGGCTATTCTCATGAGATGAATCTCAGACAATATACTATACCCGTCATCGTAGGTGGATTAACGATAACGGGTATAGTATTGTTCTCCGCAATAGAGTGTTACCTTATTCAGTAAGGTAATACTAAATATCCTTGATGGCAGGTGTTATCTTACCATTATTTTTGTAGTGTGGGTGCTGCCATCGCCCATCTCCTGCTTAATAATGTTCAAACCTTTCTGAGGCTTGTTTAAACGGTTACCAGAAGGGGTGTAATATGCTGTAGATAGAATACATGTGGAACTACCTGTGGTCTTGGTGATACCTGTCGGGGCGACACCATTGGCATAACCCGTGACACCTTTTCCTACCTCAACCATCAAGTTTGCACCAGCTCCAGTCTGTTCGTTTCCAACGATGGTTGGCACAAGTTCCTTGTCGAAACCATTATATTCATAATAGTCGGAAGGAGAGAAGTATTCTATATTTCCAACGTTTTGCTTCTTATCTGCAATGTTATGACAGTCAACCATCTGGAGGTTGTAATCCGCATATCCATGTTTTGCGTCAGTATAGTCCTTGATTGGGGTAACTCCGTCTGCAAACCAACATTTCTCAGCATAGATGTTGCAAAGGTAGCCGTAGCCGATACTGTAATTGTTTCCAACGTTTGTATAGTAGCAGTTGACGACATGAACCTTACCAAAACGAACGCGTGGCGCACGCTCCATTACACCTTCATCCCACCAACAGTTTGCGAAGGTTGTATTAAGCTTGCCAACACTTTCTGTAGCTTTGTCGCTCGAACCCCAAGTGCAGCAGAAACGGTGGTCTGAAGCACCGCCGGAGCCTCCTGCCAGAGGGTCTTTCAAGTAACGCATGCGGGTCCATGTAACTGAGATATAGTCGGATTCATGATTACAATCGAATGTGCTGTCAACACCATCCCTGAGGTCACAATGGTCTACCCATACGCGTGGTACGCCTTGAAAAAGCAGTGCGTCGTCACCATCAACGTCATATGCTCCGGCACCTTCAATCGTTACATTGCGTAATATAATATTCTCGGAGTTTGCGCCACTGCCACTTGAGAACTTCAAGATTCCACTGTTCTTCTTCGTGCGGTCTTTGCTAAAGATTCTTGATCCTGGAAGACCAAGTATAGTCTTGTTTTTCACATGGAGTGTATGCATCTTAGTAAACTCAATGTCACCTTTTAGATAGATAATCATTGGCACGTCACGCTCTGAGGTCTGTGGGTTTTTCTTATTGATGGCTGCGTCAAACTCATCTTCAGTTGTCACGACAACCTCCTCGCCTCCTTCGCCTCCAGTGATGGAGCCGTCTACCATTGCCCATCCTATAGGCTTGTTGAGGTCGTATTCACTTAGTGGCTCTTGAGCGTTAATTGTAAGAAATGTGCAGCTTGTTATTGCCAGTAAAAGAATTCTTTTCATATATCGTTCTGTTTTAATTGTACTCTAATATCGGTATTTATATAGTCTAACGGTAAACTTTCGCAGTACGTGTGGAGCCGTCGCTCATTTGGAATCTCATTAAATTAATTCCTTTCTGCATAGTTGGCAGTTTCGCACCAGACAAATTGTAATAACTTATTCCTACAACCTTAGCACCTGCGTTTTCTGCTATGCCATTAATGGCTGTTGGCTCAGGGTGGATTAACTCACTGTTACCCCTCGTCTCTAACAAATCCTCATCGAGGGTGGCACCGGCTCCGTTTTCTTCGTTCGTAAGAGCCTCTTGCACATATTCTGCAGGATATACGTTGATGTGATAATTCTGGTCATTGTAAGGAACATAGAAATCACCAGTATATCCTTTTCCTTTTTCCTGTGCGTCCTCTTCGCCTATACATCCTGTTATAGTGAAGTGGTAGAGCTTATTGTCCTGAAGGAAATATTTGTTATGTCCTCTCATCTTGTCGTCACCGCTGGAATTTAAGACAGCTTTTGAGAAGTCACCGTTCTCGATATACATCTTTGAGCTGTGTCCGATGCCAATGCAGTACTGTGCCGGGTCTTCAACAGTGCCATTTTCCCACAGGCAGTTGGCGATGTGTACTTTTCCGAAGCGTATACGTGGACAGCGCTGTCCACAACCATGATACCACCAGCAGTTTACGAATGTGGCATTAAGGAATCCTTCATCGTCACCACGGTTGTCACTGCTTCCCCACATTGACGAGCAGCGATGGTCGTCGCTTTCTCCGGATTTTGGCCACGGTGCGATGAGATATGAGAATTTACACCATGATATTGTCATGTTGTCTGCCTTTGTCTTGGCGTCAAGGTTTCCGTCAACACCATCCTGAATGTCGCAGTGGTCAATCCAGATGTTCTTGCTCTCTACCAGCTGTATGTTATCACATGCGCTGATGTCATAGGCTCCGGCTCCGAGGAGTGTCAGATTACGGAAGATGCAGTTCTCCCAGTTCTGACAGAAGAAGAATCCCGCATAGTCGGCATTGTCGTTGTGGCTGCGGTTATACAGAGAAGAACCTGGTAGTCCGTAGATAGTACAGTTCTGTACTTTGTCATAGCGCAGCTTTTCCTTGACTTCGATATTCCCACTTATATAGATGGTCTTCGAAGCCTTTCCGCCTTTGCATCCCTGTAGGGCTGAGCGCAGTTCCTCTTCAGTTGTTACCACTACGGGGTTCTGGTTATTGCTACCAGTACATTCTCCATTAATTGATGCCCATCCTACGGGATAGTTCTCATCGTAGGGTGATAATTGTGCTTTTGTGCTTTGAATGCCCATCACCAGCATTATAGCCAGGATGAATGTAAACTTTTTTTTCATTTGCTTTTTGTAGATAGTTTATTTTTTGCAAAGGTATAAAAAAAACAGACAAAGCAATCATTCTCTGCCTGTTTTTTCTAAATTATTTATTTTATAAATGTCTTTTGTGTTCTGAAAGTTCCGTCACTTGTCTGGTAACGTATGATGTTCAGTCCTTTCTGAGGCTGTGATAGAGACCTTCCGTCAAGGGTGAAATATCTTATGCTGGCGATATTCGGCTTGCCGAAAGTGACGTGTGCTGGAGATATACCATCAGTAGGATCGTCTGTGGTCTTGAACTGTAATGTGGCACCAGCTCCATAGTCTGGATCTGACACAGCACTCTCAACATACGCGGCATCATAAATATCAAACTGATAATGATCTGATGGCAGGAACTGAGTATTGTTACCTTTGTGCTTCTCAGTATCACTGACACCTTGACAGCCTGTGACAGTGATATTGAAATCACCGCTGTTGTTGTAGGCTTTGATATAGTTATTCTTTGCCTTAGTACTGGTGAAGGCACAGTTCTCCGCATAGATGTTACTGAGGTATCCATATCCGATGCAATAGGCGAAATCATTGCCAGAATACAGGCAGTTGGCAACATGTACTTTGCCATATCGCACGCGCGGACACCTCTCATGACAACCTTCATCCCACCAGCAATTGACAAATGTTACTCTTAGCTTGTCCTTATCGACATAGCTGTTGTCATTATTGCCAATTAAATTGCAGTTTCTGTGGTCGGCGGAACCGCCACTACCACCTGCAAGAGGCTCTATCAAATAGCGGAAACGAGTCCATGTGACACTAATGTTGTCGGAGCCGTTGACAATATCCATATTGCCGTCCATGCCATCTTGAATATCGCAATGGTCTATCCAGATATTTGTCGCACCGCTTAGGGTTATGTCATCATTGCCATCGATGTCGTATGCTCCTGGTCCGAGGAATGTCACATTCCTTATTATTACATTGTTACTGCTACCCAGGTTGAATATTCCTGCTGATGTGTTCCTGTTTGGGTTCTCCAATGATGATTCTGGATAACCATATATGGTCTTATTGGAGCCAACTGTCAGCATTTTATTCACGGTGATATTTCCTTTTATGTATATAGTGCGTGCATCACTACCTTCTATGGCTTTTTCTAACTCTTTCTGTGTTGTCACGACAACGGGATTCTTGTCGTTGCTGCCAGTCGTTCCTTTTCCCCAACCCAATGGTGCATTGGCATCATAGGGAGAAAGTCCAATCATAGATGTAAGAGTCTCGGTGTCTGTGTTGTCGTTACCGGGATCATCACCAGGTTGCTCTTCGTCGTTATTGTCGTCTGTCTCAAATTTAAAACCATAGAACCCAAGTTTGGAGTTGGAAGCATATACATGGTATGTACTTCCAGCTTTGACATTGATATCAAACGTTCCATAGTACTTGTTGTTATAACTCTTACCGTTGAAATCAGGCAGAACCGTCCCATCTTCCAAAATATAGAGCTTCTTTCCTCCATTGAGATATACAGCAACAGATAGTGTGCCAGCCTTTTCAACTTCAAAGAGATAGAAACATCCGCTTGTCGGAACCTCTCCATCGTAAGGTGAGGGATTAACCTCATTGCCTAATGAATATGCATAAAATCCTGGTACGTGGTAATCTTCAATCGCTCCGCGCCATATCGTTCCGTCAGCTGTGCCGTAGGTCATCTTGATACCAGGTACAGAAGTGATTGTCGTGCCGGCATGTGGGGCATCACCAGCGGAAAGAGCATAGGTTCCTTGTGCATAAATGGTTATTGCAAGGAAAAGTGATAATGCAAATAGGAAAAGTCTTTTTGTCATCTGATAGTTTAGTTATTTAAATAGCTTTTAATAAAAAGAAAGGCGGCGCCTCGCGGCAACCGCCCAAAATGAAAGGAGGAGTGGTACCACCAGGAATCGAACCGGGGACACACGGATTTTCAGTCCGTTGCTCTACCAACTGAGCTATGGCACC
>CAJOPT010000111.1 GCA_905236455.1 uncultured Prevotella sp.
ATATGTGTCATCTACGAAGGGTAGAAGTGACATCTAAAAGGCGTAGATGTGTCGTTTACGTTTTTCAGATGTTTTTGTTTTAATTTTAAATAATTTCCACGCGTAAGCGTGCCTTTATTATTTCTTTGCTTCGCAAAGCGAGTAAACTCGATTACCAGCCGTGAGGCTCCGGAAATCTGCTCATCGTGATTTGCAAATCCGAGTAATCGTTTGCTAAAAACTAATTTAAGAAATCAAAAAATGCTGTCACGCTATCACTTTATCGTCCGCAACGCCCGTAAGCACTGGATTTCTTGGAGCAAGATAGGGATTTTGCAATCACAGTTGCTGTCACCATAGCTGTCACACTGCTGTCATGTACACCAAAGGAGTGTTCCAAGAAGCATGTGTGATACTACGGTGATAGTATGGATTTTCCAGATAGTGCCATCGTGACACAACTGTGATAGCAACAGGCATCCTTTCAACACCCCTCTCACAGCTCTACAATGCCCTGTTTATGTGGTTTCCGTTGTCATACAAGGGCTAAAAGTGATAGCGTGACAGCAAAAAATTGATTTTTTAATTAGTGTTATTGTGTCACGCATCACTCTTTAGAAAGGGTTAGAGGTTAAAGGAGATCCCGCATCAAGTGCGGGATGAGGGGAGGGAGTGCGGGATGAGGGGTAAATATGAGTAGAGCTATGCTATAAGAGCATAGCTTCTACAAAGAAGTTGTAACAAGATTTTGGAAAGTTGTAACAACTTTCCAACAGCATAGCTATCGGAATTTTGGTATTGAGGATTTAACTTTACACCCTAAACTTCTCTGACTGCTGACGAATCAGCTCAGCATCTTTAAAGTAGTTGATACGCATGGCATCACGCACCTCTTCCATTGTCTGTGCGGCAGTCTCGCGAGCCTGTGCCGTTCCTTTCTGCAAGATATTGAATACCTCCGGAATATCCTTTGCGAACTCGGCGCGACGCTCCCGGATAGGGTCGAGCATTTTATTAATGACCTGATTGAGGAACTTCTTACACTTCATATCACCCAGTCCGCCGCGTGTATAATGCTCCTTGAGCTCATCCAGGTTCTTATAGTCTGGCAGGAACTCGGCAAAGTCATCATCACAGCTGAAAGCATCAAGGTAAGTAAAGACCGCATTTCCCTCAACATGTCCCGGGTCATTGAGGTTTACATGCAACGGGTCGGTGTACATCGAACGAACCTTTTGCCATACCTCGTCAGCATTATCACTAAGATAAATGCAGTTACCAAGGCTCTTTGACATTTTCTCTTTCCCATCGGTGCCTGGCAGACGACGAGCCGTAGCATTCTCCGGTAACATAATCTCCGGCTCAACAAGAACAGGCGCATAGGTCTGGTTGAAACGACGCAC
Organism: uncultured Prevotella sp.; assembly: GCA_905236455.1. GTDB lineage: Bacteria > Bacteroidota > Bacteroidia > Bacteroidales > Bacteroidaceae > Prevotella. The sequence continues at coordinate 1,383 of CAJOPT010000111.1, forward strand.
CAGTTCACGCGTCACCTCCAGCATAGGCTCCTGGTCCTCGCCTACAGGTACCGTTGTTGACTTAAACAACGTTATGTCCGCAGCCTGACTCACTGGATAGCAGAAAAATCCCAATGGGATGTTCGCCTCAAAGTTACGCATTTTTATCTCTGTCTTAACAGTTGGATTACGCTGTACCCGAGATACCGTGATAAGATTCATCAGATAAGTTGTCAGCTCAGCCAACTCAGGAATCTGACTTTGTATAAAGATAACACATTTCTCTGGGTCGAGACCAGCTGACAAGTAATCGAGGGCAACCTCAATGATATTCTGTCTGATTTTCTCAGGGTTATCCGCATTATCCGTCAAGGCCTGCACATCAGCCATAAACACGAACATACGCTCATAGTTTCCTTCATTCTGTAATTGGACACGGCGGCGAAGGGAGCCGACATAGTGTCCAAGATGGAGCCGTCCTGTAGGACGGTCACCAGTCAAGATAATTCTTCCCATTATAGTAAAGTTTAGTGTTTAGAGTCTAAAGGTTCTTTTACCTTTACCCTATAACCTTTATATTTATTATTTATCAATTATTATTGAGTCCCACCATTACTATTCCCAATATCTTAGGAGTAGCTCCGGATTTTCCTTTCACATATCTGCCTGCAGCATCGCCTCTCTGACGCAGAGACTCGGGACGACTCACGAACTCATTCATATAAGTGGCGAAGTCCTCATATCCTGTAACCTCAATGCCACCACCGTTTGCCTTCAGGTCTTGAGCCTCCTGGAAATGGTCATTGTTTGGACCGAAGAAAACCGGAATATTCCATACTGCTGCCTCTGGCAAGTTATGGATTCCGACACCAAAGCCTCCGCCAACGTATGCCACATCGCCATAGCGGTATATGCTACTTAACAGCCCGAAGCAATCTATAATCAGGACCTCCGCATCTTTCAAGTAAGCCAAATCTTCATCAGCTGCCTTTGTATAACGGATGACCTTTCTTCCTTTCAACAACGTTTCTATCTGTCGCAAATGGTCTTCACCAATGACATGTGGCGCGATGACAAGTTTCCATTTTGGATATTTGTTGAAATAGCGAATGAAGATCTCCTCATCGGGCTGCCATGAAGAGCCTGCCACAAAACAAGGGCTCTTAACCTCCCCGTCACTTGCCAGGAACTGCTCTATAACAGGCAACCTCTTTGAAGCCTCCTTAATCTGCAAGACACGGTCGAAACGTGTATCGCCAACAATATCAACATTAGTAATGCCGATATTGGCGAGCAAATCCTTACTTACCTGATTCTGGACAAAGAAATGAGTAAAGCACCTTAATACCCTTCCATACTGCTTCCCGTACCACCTGAAGAACACCTGTCCTGGGCGGAAAATACTACTGACACTGTATACTGGCACATTACGATGCTTAAGAATATGCAAATAATTGTACCAGAACTCATATTTAATGAAGAATGCCATTACCGGGCGGACGGCACGGAGGAAACGGCGGGCATTAGTCACCGTGTCGAGCGGCAAGTATGTTATGATATCAGCTCCCTCATAGTTTTTACGAACCTCATACCCTGAGGGAGAGAAAAATGTAAGCAAAATCTTATATTCAGGATGCTCACGCCGAAGTTGCTCCATAAGAGGTCGTCCTTGTTCAAACTCTCCCAGAGATGCCGCATGGAACCATATATACTGAGCTTTCGGATCAACTTTCTCACGTAGTATACGTACAGCCTCACGTTCTCCCCGCCACATCTTCCTCACCTTTTCATTAAAAAGTGAGTAAATGGCAACACCCAGCTGATATATATATATAATAAGGTTATACATCCTGTATATATTTACATATTATCACGTCGTTTTCAGCTACCCAGGACAGAGATGGCACGGTGAAGACGACTCAAAGTCTCCTCCTTGCCAAGGAAAGCAGTGATATCAAACATACCAGGGCCTTTCCCCTCTCCTACAAGGCACAAACGCAGTGCATTCATCACATCACCGAGCTTATAGCCCATATCCTCAACCCATTTCATTACGACAGGCTCCTGACCTTCTATAGAGAAGTCATCGATACTCTCCAGCACTGCCGCAAGCTCCGTCATCTGCTTTGCGGAATACTCCTTCCAGCGCTTCTTACGGGTCTTCTCATCATATTCCACTGGCGGTATGAAGAAGAAAGAACAGAGCGGCCACAACTCACGCACAAAGCTTACACGGTCTTTCATCATACGTGTGACCTCCCTGACCTGATCCATTGTAGCCTCCACACCATTGTTGGCAACGATAGGTGCAAATAGCTCGGCTATCTCCTCATTGCTCTTACGGAGGATATACTCATGGTTGAACCACATTCCCTTCTGATAATCAAACTTAGCACCAGCCTTAGAACAACGGTTAATGTCGAATGCCTGCACCAGCTCGTCCAATGAGAACAGCTCTTGCTCGGTACCGGGATTCCATCCAAGTAATGCCAGGAAATTGACAACTGCCTCAGGGAAATAGCCACTCTCCCGATATCCGCTGCTGACATCGCCCGTCTTGGGGTCATGCCACTCCAACGGGAATACAGGGAAACCAAGTCTGTCACCATCACGTTTCGACAACTTGCCCTTTCCTTCCGGCTTCAAGAGAAGCGGCAGATGAGCGAAACGCGGCATGGTATCCTCCCATCCGAACGCGCGATAAAGCAAGACGTGAAGTGGAGCACTCGGCAACCACTCTTCACCGCGGATGACATGGCTAATATCCATCAAATGGTCATCCACGATATTTGCGAGATGATAAGTAGGCAACTCGTCAACGCTCTTAAAGAGCACCTTGTCATCGAGGATGTCAGTCTTCACCCTGACTTCTCCACGTATCATATCATTGACGACAACCTCCTCACCAGGAGTTATCAAGAACCTTACAACATACTGCTCACCATCATCGATAAGTGCGTCAACCTCATCCTTTGTCATTGTCAAGGAGTTACGCATCATGTCTCGTGTTCTCGCATCATACTGGAAATTCGCAATCTCCTTTCTCTTTTCCTCAAGTTCCTCCGGCGTGTCGAAAGCAATATAAGCCTTCCCATTGTCCAACAACTGTTGAACATACTTCTTGTAAATAGCACGTCTCTCACTCTGACGATAAGGTCCCTTATCACCACCGAAGCTGACGCCCTCGTCAAACTTTATACCAAGCCAACGGAAAGATTCCAAAATATACTCCTCGGCACCAGGAACAAAACGATTAGAGTCTGTATCTTCAATACGAAACACCAAGTCACCGCCATGCTGGCGAGCAAAAAGGTAATTAAACAAAGCTGTGCGCACCCCACCAATATGAAGAGGTCCTGTGGGACTTGGGGCGAAACGCACCCTTACTTTTCTTTCCATACTTTTTTGAATACCTGTTTTTTACTAAATTTCATCCACTCTGCAAAAGGATTTATACCCTTTCGTCTTCGCTTAATCGAAATTTTGAATAAATTTCTTCCGCTCAACCAAAGAAAATAAATTCCCTTTCGTCTTCGCTTAATC
>CAJOPT010000112.1 GCA_905236455.1 uncultured Prevotella sp.
CACCCCAAGTGGGCGTTGACGGATTCGAACCGCCGACCCTCTGCTTGTAAGGCAGATGCTCTAAACCAGCTGAGCTAAACGCCCTTGCATCTAAGGTGTGCTTCCCTAAAAGAAAAGCACACCTTTATTGCATTTAAACGATAGGTTTATTCCTCAGGAACGTTTGTAATCTCAACAGTTGCACGACGGTCGAATTCGATTGGGAGGTCAACACCCAGAATCTTAACACCACCATTGTGTGCGGTAGAGATCTTATCCTCAGCAACACCCATGCCGATCAACTCACCCTTAACGGTCTCAGCACGCTCGAGAGACAGTCTCTCGTTGATCTCTGGAGTACCAGTTGAGCTGTCTGCATAACCAGTTACGAGCATGTCACAGTTGTTCTCCTTAGCAAACTTTGCGAGAGCGCGAACATTTACGAGATCCTTTGGATTGGCAATGTTTGTCTTTGCAAGGTTGAAGAATACAGAAACAGGAGTTGTGATGAACTCTTTAACTGATGTTGGCATTGGCTTGTTGCTGCACTCAGCGAGGAGCTGCTGCAGACGTGCGTTCTCTGCCTGAGCGTCACGAAGCTTTGCGTTCAAAGCATCGAGCTGTGTCTGCCAAGAAGCGTTGATAGCGTCAACATCTGGAACTTTGTTCCAACCAGTTGTACCGATGTTGAAGGTCAGACCAACTTCTGCATAGAGGTTGTTGTCCTTGTCTTCCCAACCACGGTTATACTTGCTGTCGATGAGGTTGCCATATGTACCGTCGAAGTCTTCCTCAATACGGTTCCAGCCAAGCTCAAGGTTTACAGCCACTCTCTCGCTTACGCGGAACTCCTGCAACAGACCTACGCTCAACTGCATAGCATAGAGGTCGTGAGTCATGGTACGAGAGATACCACCACCAGCGAATGGGATAACATTCCAAACACGGTTTGGATTGTAGCCACAGAGCAGGTTGCTCAAGTTGAACAGTACGTGCTCGTTAAGAGTCCAGTAGTCGAAGTCATCTGGGTCAGCTTTGCTAACCTGCTTAGCCTTCCATGCCTGAGCCTTTGTACGTAGACCGATACCTGGTGTGAACCACTTACCGATAGCGATAGAAGCGCCGAAAGAAGTACGCTTACTGTCGAAGAAACCGAAGTGGTCAGAACCATCCAAATTACGTCCGTGCTCCTCGTCAGAGAACCACATGTTGTAGTCGCCACCAACCTGGATGAACCAGTTCTTCCAGAAAGTGTTAGTAGCCACACTGTGCTTCAAAGTAGCATCATCCTGTGCGAAAGATACAACTGAAACACTGGCAAAAGCCAATACGATTAATAACTTTCTCATAATTTTATTTATTAAATAATCAAAAATATCTATTACTAGTAAATTGTATGACGAATTCGAGCGCAAAGTTAATATATTTTTTCAAATCACAATTGTTTTCCTTAAAAAAAATGTCTTTTTTGCTAAAAAAAATGCAGAAAAGGTGATTATTTACCTATTTTCCACCTCACTTTAGCAGATTTTCCAGGTCTTTCTGTTGAAGAATACCTAATATCTTTTTCCCATCTGGAGTATAATTGACATTCTCACAGGCAAAGAGGGCATTGACTATTCCCTCCATCTCCTCATTGCTCAGAACCTGTCCCATAGGGATAGCCGCGCTCCTCGCAAGGCTCAAAGCAAGGGAGTTCCTTATGTCAGCTTTCACATTATGGTTCGTGTCTGTGGCAGACGCCACCATGTCTGTCATCAGAGAAGACACATCCAACCCTTCCAGACCAGACGGTATGGCATTGACGGCATAACAGCCCTCACCCATAGCGGTAAGCTCGAAGCCCATATCAGACATCTCCTTGACCACACTTCCCCATACCGCCGCATCTGAGGCTGAGAAATACAATAGTTCCGGGAACAACAGTTTCTGGGATGCATTTCTATGCTCAGCATCCTTCGAGAGATACTGCTCATATAAAATACGTACGTGCGCGCGATGCTGGTCAATGACCATCAAGCCAGACTTCACCGCCGTCATGATATATTGTCCCTTATACTGGTAATGCGCCGGTGATTTCTCTGCGATAATATTATTATCCTGCTCCGATGACTCCACGTCAAACAAAGAGCCCGGTACGTCATGCTGTTGAACGGCACCCTCATACAGCTGCGTCCACTGCTCAGGCACGTCCTTTTGTCTAAAGGCATCCGACGGTGTTTCCCTAAACGGATTATATTGAGGATTATACTGAACCTTCGGAGCTGCGGTGTCATTATGAGGATTAAAGACCGGAATATCCGGTTTCCCTTGTGTGTCGAAATTAATTGACGGTATGTCATTGAATCGTCCAAGAGAATCCTTTACCGCGGCAGAAAGTATTTGCCAGATAGCCTGTTCATGCTCGAACTTGATTTCTGTCTTCGTTGGATGAATATTCACGTCAATATCTTCCGGAGCGACGTCAAAATACAAGAAATAAGGTACCTGCTCACCTGACGGAACCAACCGTTCAAAAGCATTCATCACAGCCTTGTTGAAATAAGCATGCCGCATGTATCTGCCATTAACAAAAAAGAACTGATGAGCACCTTTCTTACGTGCAGACTCTGGCTTTCCCACAAATCCTGTTATCTTGCATAGTGTTGTCTGTACGTCTACTGACAACAAGTCCTGATTAAGCTTCTTCCCGAAGATATCCATAATACGCTGTCTGACATTTCCCGCCCTTAGACTTAACATCTCAGCTCCATTACTATGTAAGGTAAAGGTGATCTCCGGATACACTAAAGCTATACGCTCAAAAGCGACAAGAATATTATTAAGCTCAGTGGAGTTAGACTTTAGGAACTTACGCCGCGCGGGAACATTAAAAAACAGATTCTCGATCATGAAATTACTTCCCTCAGGACAGGAGCACGGCTCTTGTCCGAGAACCTTGCTACCGGCAATGGACAGATGGGTTCCTATCTCCTGACCTTGCAGACGTGTCTTAAGTTCTACCTGAGCGACAGCCGCAATAGAGGCAAGAGCCTCACCACGGAATCCCATAGAACGAAGGGCAAAAAGATCGTCAGCCTTACTTATCTTAGACGTAGCATGTCTCTCAAATGCCAAGCGAGCATCTGTCTCAGACATTCCTTTACCATCGTCAATAACCTGAATGGATGTCCGTCCGGAGTCAACGACAAGTACATGAATAGTCTTTGCGCCTGCGTCAACAGAATTCTCTACCAACTCTTTGATGACAGACGCAGGACGTTGTATAACCTCACCAGCAGCGATCTGATTGGCTACACTATCAGGCAAAAGGTGTATAATATCGCTCATTCCTCAGTTCTTCGGTTCTTATTCCATATGGATTTTCTGTCGAGGCGGCGGCATAATGGCACGCTCACGCTTCAATGCCACACCGTCTTTCTTTGTCACTATCCTATAGATGTCATCAGGATCCAATGGACGCATATAGTCAAACCATGCAAAATTAGGCAGTTTTTTCTTATCTGCCGGAATCTGTGTCATAGGATAAGTTGTACCCTTGCTCTTCGAAGCCCATATTTTCTCCATCTTACGCATTGGCGACACAAACATACGCATCGTATCTGTCTCCAGATAATTAAGTCCTATAAGCGTACTGTCCTTGTCATCCTCCGGATAATATATTGTCATCACGCTACCTATGGCATCACTCCTGCGCAGTTTCCCTTCAGTAAAGAACGCATGCATGAACTTTGAGGCTATTTGGTTATAGTGCTCGCCATCCCGTATCTTTTCCACAGACAGACATCTGCCAAAGACAAACGCCTCCCTTACCGTTGAGTCATTCATATACGCCTTGATGGAGTCTCCAAGAAGCTGACGCTCCCCACTCCACACTATCGGGTCAAGATACATTGTGAGGCATGAGTCTTTAGAATTTCCGACTGCCAAGCCACATACCGCCTGAATATCTTTCCGATATACCCTCACATTATGATAGGCATACACCTTTCTGTACATGGAGTCAGTATCGACAAAGTACGAGCGCATCCTTATAGTATCAGAATGCATATACAAAGTATCTTTCTGAGAATAGTCTTTGACAACAGGCTTTCCATAAGCTATGGCTAACGAGTCTGTATAATCGAAATATTCCGCCTTGAGTGAGTTCTTGTTTTTCCTGTCAACAAACAAGACATTACCCTCACCATTACCTTTTCTGCTTTTCTCATTGTACACGATATGATCACCGGTAATTGTCCTGTCTTTAACCTTGTCGACAATCTTTACCCTGCCATTACCCTCACTCTCTCCTGTCACATTATTATATTTAATATGGTCGCCCTCTATGTCCCGCTCCTTTGTATTGACCGTTGACCAGCCCGTCAACTCCATGTTATCAGTCTTACTGTTATAATAGCCATCATTAGTATGTATAACCTCACCTTTCTTTCCTGTGATTACAGATGAGCCGGAGACATGCGCGATCTCTGTTTCTGTATTATACACAAGTGTGGGAGTCTCTATTTTATATTTAGGACTCGTCATGACGACATCATCATAGAAATGGGCATCATGCGTATTTAGGTAATATTCGCCACGCTTAGACACCACGGTATTCTTTCCTGTAACCAGACGTCCGCCTTTCTCACCGAAATAATTTGCATATTCCGTACCCTTATTATAATCAAGACTGTCACAATACAAAGAACGCCCAGGCTGTTTGAGCACCACATTCTTACGTGCCTGGAAATACTCTGTGTTAGAATCATATTTAGCGCGGTCACAAGTAAGTGTAATACCACCTTGCTTACGCATCACCACGTGTCCAAAAGCCTCAAACGTGTTTTGGCTCTGATTAAAATAGGCACTGTCACAATCTAACTTTGTATCTTGATAATGAAACCTCACCTTACCTTTGACGATTTGCACACCTGGCATTTTGAACTCATCGTAACGGAGCTCGTCTGCATGGTCGAGATAAACCTTCTCATCCACCTTCTTTTTACGCTTCTGAGCTTCGGCGGGCATAGATATACCAAAGGCAAACAGGCATAGAATCAGTCCACCGATGACCCTATGCCCGAAAATAAACCGATGTCTGCTATGGTTCGTCATTTAATCCAACCTTCGTATTCAAAGTTACAATCTGCATAACGGGGATTCATACGCACATATACATCCTTGATCTTGTCGACAACCCATTGATGGAGCTTCTCCTCCCTGCGTTTTTCAAGAACAATCTTCCTCATGGCCTGGAAGTCCTCAGTGATAGTTGCCCGATGTGCCTCCACCCTACTCTTCAGCTTAACGATTGCACAAGTGGTTTTCCCTTTTGAATTTACCATTTTAAATGCCTTTGACACATCACCGACCTTCATAGTGTCAATGACCTGAGCTATCTCGGCAGGAAGATCCTGCATACGGAACTTAGACGTACGCTCATTCTCTGAAGAGTTTGCCATCAATCCGTTGTTGCTCTTTGTGTCCTTATCATCAGAGAGATAAGATGTGGCTGTCTCAAAGGTGAACTTCCCGGCTCTCACATCATTGGCAACAGAGTCCAGACGTTCCTTCGCCTTTACTATAGACTCGTCCGAGATATGAGGTTTGAGCAGGATATGTCGACAATTGATGCGATCGCCACGTTTGTCAATCAACTGAATAATATGATATCCGAAGTCGGTTTCTACAATCTTTGAGACCTTACGCGGATCAGTAAGGTTGAAGGCGACGGTAGCGAATGCGGGATCAAGCATGCCTCGCCCCGTCATGCCGATCTCTCCACCTTGGCGGGCAGACCCCGGGTCTTCAGAATACAAACGAGCAAGGGTCTGGAATGATGTCTCACCATTCATAACACGCTCACTATAACTGTGCAGTTCATCCTTTACACGTTTGATCTCCTCCTGCTCAATCTTTGGCGTCTGTGTTAATATCTGGACCTCTACAGTGGTTGGAATCTCTGGTATACTGTCTTTTGGCAGCTTGCTGAAATACGTACGAACCTCAGCAGGCGATACCTTTATGTCTTCAACGAGTTTCTCTTTCATCCTCTGCACCAGAAGCATATTCTTGTACTCATCAAACATCTCCTGCCGCATCTGGGTTATACTCTTACGTTGCATGCGCTCTAATTCCTCACGAGAGCCAGCCATCTGGATATAATAATTAATACGCTGGTCAACACCTTGAGCGACCTCAGACTGTGTAACTTCTATACTGTCAATGGCAGCCTGGTGCAGAAACAGTTTCTGAACAGCGATCTGCTCAGGTATCTTGCAATCCGCATCGTCACCCCAGCTTGAGCCATCGGGATTTCCCTGAAGCCGTGTCACCTCTATATCGGATTTCAATATCGCCTCATCGCCCACAACCCATACGACCTCATCTATCACATTCGCCGCAGGAGACACAATAGCAGAATCTGGCGTCAGGTCAGTTCCTGACACCATTCCCGTATGAGCATTCACCCCAACAGTCAACAATGCTGTGAGAGCGGTATAAACTCCTATTTGAGAGATTCGTTTCTTCATATACACCTACTAATGCTTATTCACTGTAGACAGCACATCTTTGTTGACAACAACCTGATATCTCTTACGCAATTGTGCCACCCATTCTTTTTCCAGTGAATCCTGATAGTCTGCCACTACTTGTCCGCGCACATCTTGATATACTTTTGGTGCCTTGAGGACTTTGCCGTAAGTTGCGTCAATAGGATAGTTTTTCGTAGGCTTCACTGTAACATTCTTCTTGAAGACCATCTTGTCAACAACAGAGTTGTCACCTGGCTTAAAGAGACCTTTCTCTACACGGATACGAATTACAGAGTCCCTGTTGAAAGTGTTGCGCAAGACATCACCCCATTTCTCAAAATCCACATTCTTTATACTGTTACGCACTGCCTTCACATCCGCATTATCTTTCACATGATAGGCAATTCCTTTGAAGCGGGGCTCATCCCACTTGTACTTTTTCTTGTTACTCTTAAAAAAGCTCTCCAAGCCAGCCTCATCCTTGGCAGCCTTGTCCCATACATTACGATTACTGATCTCGAAAAGCAGCAAACCGTCATGATACTCACGGATAAGATACTTCAAATCTGAGTCTTCAGCCTCCAGTTCCGCAGCCCTCGCATCAAGGATTTGCTCCTGTGTCAAGGTGTTATTGCTCTCCTCTACCTTTGCCGCCAGCTTTTGGTCTGCGATATGCTCACGTACCCCACGGGCTTCAAGAAACTTCACGATATTGGTATGCAAAGAGTCGTATGGAGGCACCTGTGAGCGCTCTTTCATCTTGATAATGTGATAGCCAAACGTAGAGAGGAACGGTTTGCTCATCTCGCCATCCTGCAATGCGTATGCCTGATCCTCAAACTCCTTCACTGTCTGACCAGGACCCATCATCGGCAACAAGCCTCCATTACGGGCAGAACCCGGGTCTTGCGAGAACGCTTTTGCAGTCTCCGCGAAATCCGCTCCACCCTTCAACACCTGATAAATAGAGTCTATGCGAGCCTTTACCTTATCCTGCTCTGCCTGCTCAGCCTTTTGGTCAAGCCTCAACAATATGTGTGAAGCCGTGAAGAGACCTCTCGGACCAATCTGTTCAACCATTTTATTATAGTATTCCTGAGCTTCCTCCTCCACATCCTCGTCTGTCACAAATGACGGACGGATTTGTTGGTCTCGGTAACTCAGAAACTCTTTCTTGAACGAGGTCATCGTATCCAGCTGAGCATCTAAAGCCGCCTGTACCTTCAATTTATAATTTACAAATAAGTCAACATATTCATCAACACTTTTCTTGTCGATAACGCCGTCAGCGTTATTCTTGTTGTAAGAATACTCAAATTCCGAACGGCTGACAGGCTGACCATTGATAGTCATGATTGTAGGGTCATCCTGAGCCTGTACCATGCCACAGCCCAAAAGCAATGCAGCGAATAAAGTCTTTAATCTCATTTTATATTCTGCTTAATTTCTATTCTTATTCAGGTCTCGAATAATTTGGAGCCTCGCTTGTAATTGTGATGTCGTGCGGATGGCTCTCCATGACGCCAGCATTGGTAATACGGACAAACTGAGCGTTATGCAACTCATCAATACTACCAGAACCGCAGTAACCCATTCCAGAGCGCAAACCGCCGACAAGCTGGTAGATAACCTCCTGAACAGTACCTTTATATGGCACTCTGCCTGCTATCCCCTCAGGAACCAGTTTCTTCACTTCTTTAGTGTCGCCTTGGAAATAACGGTCTTTAGAACCATGCTTCTGCTCCATAGCTTCCAAAGAGCCCATACCACGATAGCTCTTGAACTTCCTGCCATTGAAGATTATAGTATCGCCTGGGCTTTCCTCCGTTCCAGCGACAAGTGAGCCGATCATAACGCAGCTGCCACCGGCAGCCAAGGCTTTAACGATATCGCCTGAGTAGCGAAGGCCTCCATCGGCAATCAACGGCACTCCTGTACCTTTCAAAGCACTGTATACGTCATATACGGCACTTAACTGTGGGACGCCGACACCTGCAACGACACGAGTGGTACAGATTGAGCCCGGACCAATACCTACCTTTATAGAGTCAGCGCCATTCTCTACCAACAGTTTAGCGGCAGCACCTGTAGCGACATTACCGACTACAACATCGATATTCGGGAAAGTAGCCTTTACCTCCCTGAGCTTCTCTATAACGCCTTTGGAGTGTCCATGAGCTGTATCTATAACAATGGCGTCGGCACCTGCATCGACTAATGCCTGAGCACGCTCAAGTGTATCAGCGGTAACGCCAACTCCGGCAGCCACGCGAAGGCGCCCCTTCTCGTCTTTGCATGCCATTGGCTTATCCTTTGCTTTTGTGATATCCTTGTAGGTAATCAGTCCGACAAGACGGTTATCCTTGTCTACAACCGGCAACTTCTCAATCTTGTTCTCTTGCAGAATCTGTGCCGCAGCAGCTAAGTCGGTTTGCTGATGAGTAGTAACAAGATTGTCCTTTGTCATCACATCATCAATCTTTTTATCCAGATGCCTTTCAAAACGCAAGTCGCGATTAGTAACAATACCAACCAAGTGATTGTTCTCATCGACAACGGGGATTCCGCCGATATGATAATCACTCATCATATCAAGCGCGTCTTGCACCGTTCTTCCACGCCGAATAGTAACAGGATCATAAATCATTCCGTTCTCAGCACGTTTTACGATAGCAACCTCACGAGCCTGTGCCTCTATGGACATATTCTTATGAACGACGCCGATACCACCTTCACGCGCAATAGCTATCGCCATAGCCGACTCCGTCACGGTATCCATGGCCGCTGTCACAAAAGGAACATTCAACTCGATATTACGAGAGAACATTGTTTTCAACTCAACTGTCTTCGGAAGAACTTCTGAATAAGCAGGAACCAAAAGGACGTCATCGAAGGTCAGACCGTCCATCACAATTTTATCTGCAACAAATGATGACATATTATTTTAAAATTTATTGCGTGCAAAATTAGCAATAAAAATCCATAAAATGCCACCTTTTGATGAAAATCACACCTTATTAAGGTGATTTAACGCAACTTGTACCTTATTCCATCCCAAACGAGGGTATGCGAATAGTTGTCATCATTAACATTTTCCAGGCAGAAATAATGAGACGGGACATTGATATTGAAAACCAATGCCCCGCCATAACTAATGTATCTTTCTTTATTACAAACTATTTAACAACGACTTTCGCGGTCTTGACCTCTCCCGACTCTGTCGTTGACTTCACTACATTTACACCAACTTGAGGTTCTTCGAGTCTTGAGCCGTCCACACCATAATACATAGTGTCAACAATTCCCACATTACCCTTAACGGAATTGACAGACGTAGGAGCACTTGTTATCTTGTTTCCATCAGCGTCATACACGCCTTCTGTCACAGCCTGATTCTTGATAGCCTTGTCAAGCTCAGCCATATCAACCTCAGGTATACTGCTTGCATAGGTAGTCCATATCTCTATCTTACCTGCGCCCGAATACTTCTGCACGATCTCTGGTACATCCTCTGTCTTGTCAATTTGATTCAGCTGATACTCTGCCACTGTCTGTGTCGGTACCCAATCACCCGTAGCTGCAGGCAAAGTCTTATCAATTTTACTACCATCAATATTGGTATAGCCATCTAATAATCGCTTACAGCCCTTATAGATAATCTTATAGTCTTCCTCCGTGTTCAAATTAACAGAGCCTCCACCATCTGAAAGAATCGGAGCCTTGGAGTTCTGGAAGTAGCATGCCTCGCCATAGCCGACAGACTTAGAGCGCAAATCCCATCCATCCTGACAATTATCCATAAAATTGTTGCAATAATGGAGATTGCCACCACGCTGCAAAGGCAAACGCGAGCCCTCGATATTGTCAAGATAATTGTGATGATATGATATGGTACGGCAGCCGTCAAAGACATCCGAGTCACCCTTGCCGAAAAGACAAGCTTTATCATGATGCATAAAATGGTTATAGCTGAAAGTCATCCATTGAACATTGTTCTTGCAATCCAACAGGCCATCGTAGCGATCTTTGTTATCTGCATCACCATTGAAGAATGTACAATGGTCAACCCAAATGTGTCCTCCAAAATCTGTCTTAGCGGAATTTAAGTCTGCCTGTATACCTATACAGTCCGGGTCACCCACCTCTTTCTGGGCACCGCTGCGCCATGCCACAATCTTGTTCTCACCACTCTTAAGAACCGGCACACCATTCATCGTGAACTGACAGTTACGAATAATAACATTATTAGTACACTGCATCACAAACGTGATTCGTGAAAAGAGAGGAGCCTCTCCTCTTGTAGTGTTAATACCGATAAGAGTCTTATTCGAAGCCACACGGATTCTCTCACCATAGGTTACAGGAACGCCCTCACTACCATCCTGTTTGTCACACAGCTTGCCTGACGAGGAGGCATCCACATAAGCCACAATAGTCGGGCTAATATCATTTTTGACCAAGATAATATACGGATCCTTAGCTTGCAAATATGCCTGCAGCTCAGTGAAATTAGTAGCCAGGACCACTTTACCACCTTCACCGCCAGTCGTTCCGCCTGCCAGATAATGATTTGTTCCCGGAGTACCCTCAATAGCCGCAAAACCGTCTATTCCAAAATCACGCCCATCAACAACCTGTGCGCTTACTGATGACATACCTGCCAGCAGCATTAAACCAATTAACAAATTCTTTCTCATATTTTTACTTTTATATTTTATTCTCTTTTTAGTTTGCCATCTCTGACATAAACTTGATCCGGACTAATCGAATTTCATCTTCCGAATAATCCCGTCCAAGCTCATCTTGCGCCACATTCAGATCATCAGTTTCCGATTCGCTGAAATAATCATAGATTTCATCGACATGATCCTCATCCATAACCTCATCTATGAAATAGTCTATATTAAGCTTCGTGCCACTATATACAATATCTTCAATTTTCGCAAGCATCTCATCAAAGTCCAAGCCTTCAGCTGTAGCTATATCATCAAGAGGTATCTGGCGGTCTATACTTTGAATTATCTTTACTTTCTGCATAGACTTCTTTGCTACAGTGCGAACACGCAACTCCTCCGGGCGCTCTATCTCATTCTCTTCACAATGCTGCTTTATAAGCTCGCAAAACTCCTTACCATAACGTTTTGCCTTACCTGCGCCAACGCCTTGGATATTCTGAAGTTCCTGCTCATTTACAGGATACATCGTAGCCATCTGTTCCAAAGAGACATCCTGGAAGATCACATAAGGAGGGATATCCAACTTACGCGCCATACTCTTGCGCAAATCCTTCAGCATAGAGAAAAGCTCCGTATCCAAGGCTCCAGAGCCAACGTCCATAATCTCCTCGTCATCATCCGACCGGAACTCCGTATCAAGGACTATCATAAATGGTTCCGGATTCTCCATGAACCGCTTACCGGAAGCTGTCAGACGCAACAAACCGTAGTTCTCGACATCCTTTTTCAGATAACCTGCTATCAAAGCCTGTCTGACAACCGGATTCCATATCTTTTGATCCATATCCTCTCCCAGACCAAATTCTTCCAACTCGTCGTGATGATGGTCTTTGATGTCATCAGTGCATTGACCTTTGATAAAATCAATAACATATTCTTGGCGGAAATTCTCCTTTAGGGATTTTACCGAGCGAAGTACAACCAACAGGGCATCAGTTGCCTCTATCTTTGTCTTGGGATGCAGGCAATTATCACAGTTCTCACAGTTATCCTTCGGATAGTCCTCACCGAAATAATGTAACAACATCTTACGCCGGCACACAGAAGACTCAGCATAGGCGGCAGTCTCCTGCAAGAGTTGTCTGCCAATATCTTGCTCTGCCACGGGCTTTCCTTCCATGAACTTCTCAAGCTTCTTCAGGTCTTTGTTAGAATAAAAGGCAATACATATACCTTCCTCACCATCTCTTCCTGCCCTGCCTGTCTCCTGATAATAGCCTTCCAGACTCTTAGGTATGTC
This sequence comes from uncultured Prevotella sp., assembly GCA_905236455.1. Lineage (GTDB taxonomy): Bacteria > Bacteroidota > Bacteroidia > Bacteroidales > Bacteroidaceae > Prevotella. The sequence continues at coordinate 12,474 of CAJOPT010000112.1, forward strand.
ATAATGTATAACAAACCGCACATCTGGCTTATCGATACCCATTCCAAATGCAATGGTTGCAACTATCACATCTATCTCTTCCTTCAGGAAATCATCCTGTGTCTTTGAGCGGGTATCAGAATCCAGTCCTGCATGGTAACATGCCGCCTTGATGTCATTTGCCTGCAATACCGCAGCCAACTCCTCAACCTTCTTTCTTGACAAGCAATACACAATACCGCTCTTACCAGCATGTTGCCTTATAAACATAATTATTTGCTTGTCAATATCTTTTGTCTTGGGACGCACCTCATAATAAAGGTTTGGACGATTAAATGAGCTTTTAAACTCCAAAGCATCCTCAATGCCAAGACTCTTCTTTATATCCGTACGCACCTTGTCGGTGGCTGTCGCTGTAAGCGCAATGATTGGTGCATTACCGATTTCGTCTATGGCATGCCTTATCTTCCTGTATTCTGGTCTGAAGTCATGTCCCCATTCCGAAATACAATGAGCCTCATCAATGGCATAGAAAGATACCTTAACAGCCTTGAAGAACTCCATGTTTTCCTCTTTGTTCAAAGATTCCGGAGCAACATACAACAGTTTTGTGTAACCCCTCATGGTATCTTCCTTCACCTGATCCATAGCAGCTTTTTTCAGGGAGGAGTTCAGATAATGGGCTATACCATCGTTCTCACTGATTCCATTTATCACATCCACCTGATTCTTCATCAACGCAATCAAGGGAGAGACCACGATAGCCGTACCTTCCATCAACAAGGAAGGCAACTGGTAACACAAGCTCTTTCCGCCACCTGTAGGCATCAACACAAATGTGTTCTTTCCAGCAAGAACATTGCGGATTATCTTCTCCTGATCGCCTTTGAATGTATCAAAGCCGAAATAGTGTTTTAGTTTTTCGGTTAGATTATAGTCTTGAATCATGGTGTAGATATTTGGGGTTTACGCTGTCTCCAGTTTTTGAAGATGTGCCTTATCTAATTGCGCCTTGGCATAATCAAGTGTAACATTAAATGTTTTCACTCGCTTAGAGGGTATATCAAACATCGCATCCATCATCATGCTCTCCACTATTGAACGAAGACCTCGCGCACCAAGTTTATACTCAACTGCTTTGTCAACGACATATTCCAAGGCCGCATCTTCAAAGGAGAGCTTTATGCCATCCATCTCAAAAAGCTTCTCATATTGTTTTATAATAGAGTTCTTAGGCTCTATAAGAATCCTGCGCAAGGCGTCTTTGTTAAGAGGACTAAGATAAGTAAGTACTGGAAGACGCCCGATAATCTCCGGAATAAGTCCGAAAGACTTAAGGTCTTGTGGAAGAATATACTTCATCAAGTCTGTCTTGTCAATCTTCCTCACATTCTGCACAGAGTTATAGCCTACGACATGCGTATTAAGGCGCTGTGCTATTTTCCTCTCTATACCATCGAAGGCACCTCCGCAAACAAACAAAATGTTACGTGTGTCAACATGGATATATTCCTGATCAGGGTGCTTACGTCCCCCCTGGGGTGGGACATTTACAATCGTACCTTCCAGCAGTTTTAGGAGTCCTTGCTGTACTCCCTCACCACTAACATCACGAGTAATGCTGGGGTTATCGCTCTTACGCGCGATCTTATCTATTTCGTCAATAAACACAATACCACGCTGAGCAGCCTGCACATCATAATCTGCCACTTGCAGAAGGCGAGAGAGAATGCTTTCCACGTCCTCACCTACATACCCAGCCTCGGTAAACACGGTGGCGTCTACAATTGTAAAAGGGACATCCAGCAATTTGGCTATGGTACGTGCCAACAATGTCTTACCCGTTCCAGTAGAACCTACCATGATAATGTTGCTCTTCTCTATTTCCACATCATCGCTATCCGGTTGGCGCAGGCGCTTATAGTGATTATACACAGCCACAGCCAGAAAACGCTTTGCCTCATCCTGCCCGATAACATATTGGTCAAGGTAGTTCTTTATCTCTAACGGCTTAGGTATTTTTTTCAGTTCACCGAATTTCTTGTCATTCTTGCCCCTGTTATCAGAATCATTAACACCAGACTCCTGCACTATCTGGTATGCCTGTAAAGAGCAATCCTCACAGATATAGCCATGCAAACCTGTAATCAGCAACTTCACATCGCTCTCTGACCTGCCACAGAAACTACATGTCTTTTTAGGCATCTAACCCTCCTTTATTGTTTACGAGTCAACACAGCATCAATCATACCATACTCCTTGGCTTCCTCAGCAGTCATCCAATAATTACGGTCACTGTCTTGCCATACTTTCTCATATGGAGTATGTGAATGATTCGAGATAATTGTATACAACTCTTTCTTGAACTTCTGGATTTCCTTTACTTCAATTTCCATGTCTGAGGCCTGACCTTGCACACCGCCAAGTGGCTGATGAATCATCACACGGCTGTGAGGGAGTGCGGAGCGCTTACCCTCCTGACCAGCTACAAGCAATACCGCTGCCATCGATGCTGCCATTCCTGTACATATCGTTGCCACCTCACTGGAAATAAACTGCATGGTATCATATATACCCAGTCCCGCAGTCACACTACCGCCAGGGCTGTTTATATATATAGAGATATCCTTTCCCGGATCGGCAGAGTCAAGATAAAGCAGCTGTGCCTGCAAAGTATTTGCTGTATAATCATCTATCTGTGTCCCCAAAAATATGATTCTGTCCATCATCAGTCTGGAGAAGACATCCATCTGTGTCACGTTAAGTTGTCTTTCCTCAAGAATATATGGATTCAAATATTGTGCCTGAGCATTCATAACATCATCCAAAACCATTCCATTCAAGCCCAGATGCTTGGTAGCATACTTTCTAAAATCGTTCATTTCTGTCCTTTCAATTTATTAAAAACAAGAGGTTGTCGACCTCATTCTACACTTTCGTATGACAAAGATAAGAAAAAAAGTCGACAACCTCTAACTAAATAGAAGTTTTTTAATAAAATAAATATTTTTTATTCGCTCAGCATTTTGTTGAAGTCATCAAGACTGATGCTCTTCTTGTTGAGTTTAACCACGTTTTTCAACGCAAGAGTTAACTTACGGTCAATGGCACGTTCAACAAGATTGTCAACAGTCTCACGTTTCTTCAACATCTCTGAAGCATAATTATCAAGATATTCATCAGGCACATTGTTCATGCCATATTGCGCAAACTGAGCACGAGCGGTCTCCTTGGCTGCGGCGCGCACATCACCATCCTCAACTTTTACATTGTTTGCCTCAGCAAGCTGCTCACGGATAAGATGCCATTTGAGTTCCTTGATACTTCCCTCAAAGTTCTTTTCAACGAAATCCTCACCCTTATCTTGATTATTCTGAATCATCATACGTTTGAGCAACGCCTCTGGGAATACCAGGTCGCCAACTTTTTCCTCAGCATATTTACGGATGTCCTGCATAAACTTAAAATCAGAATCAGCCTCTAACTGCGCAGCAAGACCCTTTGCAATAGTCTCACGGAACTGAGCCTCATCCTTTATCCCAGCCTCTGCACCATAAATACTGTCGAAGAGCTCTTGATTTATTTCCGCCTTTACGAAACGTGAAATCTCTGTAATCTGGAAACTGAAGTCACCTGTATGTTCTGCGACTTGTTCCTTGTCTATCTTCAAGAGAGAGCTAACCTCGACGTCACTTTCCGGATATGCCTTCCTTGGGTTGAAAGTAATGATATCACCAAGCTTGGCACCATCAAAGAGTTTCTTCTGATCTTCCACCTTGATATACTGTGGCATCAGGACAGCCGACTCAACAGTGACTCCACCCTCCAAGGTATTGCCTTTCTCGTCCAGCTCACGAAGGTCGCCTTTCAGCATGTCACGCTGCTCAGGGTCATATGCCTCAGCCTTGTCGTAGTGACCTGCACGGCTTGCAAACATATCTATCTGCTGGTCTATCAAGGCGTCGTCCACCTTTATGTCATAATAATCAACCTTATCCTTATCTGTCAGCTCAATCTTGAATTCTGGTGCGACTGCGATATCAAACTTAAACACATAAGGAGGCTCTTTCTCCAAGTCAACAGCTTCCTGGCCATCAGCAGCCAGAGGTTGTCCGAGCATAGGTATCTTATTGTCCACAACATATTTCTGGAGGTTGTCACCCAGAACCTTATTGATTGCATCAACCTTCACGTTGGCTCCAAACATACGTTTAATCTGTCCCATCGGGACTTGTCCAGGACGGAAGCCTGGCACGTTTGCCTTTTTACGATAATTCTTGAGAGCTTTCTCAACATCCTCCTTGTAATCTGCCTCTTCGACGGTCAAAGTCATCAGACCATTGATCTTGTCGGGGTTTTCAAATGTAACTTTCATCTTTGAATCGTATTCTATTTTTAATAATCTTTCTTTCTCATGCAATGAGATATTCGCATAATGAGCCTGCAAAATTACGCATATTTTACGTAATTACCTAATATACAAAGGTAAAATTTGATTTTTTAACGAGATAGGCACTGGATTGGAGACTTCAAGACTGTGCGCCGTCAGCATCTTCTGCCGACTCACGGGCACGGCGTTCCTCATCAAGCAACTGAAAATCTTTCTTCCTCAACACGAAGGAATTTGAGAGGTACTTCTCACGTACGATCTTGTTTTCTGCCAACTCCTCTGGTTTCCCTTGGAAGAGTATCTTTCCCTCAAACAGCAAATAAGCGCGGTCGGTAATAGTAAGAGTCTCCTGTACGTTATGGTCGGTAATAAGTATTCCTATATTACGATACTTCAACCGCCATACGATATGCTGGATATCTTCAACAGCAATAGGGTCGACACCGGCAAACGGCTCGTCAAGCATAATAAATTTTGGCTCTATAGCCAGACAACGGGCAATCTCCGTTCGGCGACGCTCACCTCCTGACAGCTGATCACCTTTGTTTTTCCGCACATGGTTCAACCGGAACTCAGCCAACAGGCTTTCCAACTTCTGGTTACGCTCTTGCTTGGTAAGTTTCTTCATCTCCAGCACAGACATTATATTGTCTTCCACACTCATCTTGCGGAACACTGAAGCTTCCTGAGGCAAATAACCAATGCCGGCACGGGCACGCTTATACACAGGGAAATTTGTGATTTCCTCATCATCCAGATACACATGCCCCGCATTTGGAACCACTAACCCGGTAGTCATATAGAAAGAGGTTGTCTTACCAGCACCGTTAGGTCCCAATAATCCGACTATCTCACCTTGCCGCACGTTGATGCTTACTCCGTTAGCAACAGTGCGTTTTCCATACACTTTCACCAACCCCTCTGTACGCAGCACCATCCTTCTGTCGGTCTTGCTTTCTCCAGACTCGTTATGCTCGAAGGAGGGAACTGGTTCAATCGGTGAAGGTGCGTTAAGATTACCTGTGTTATTGATCGTCTCACTCATACTGCCTGCAAAATTAACAAAAATCTAATTAATCGAGAGCAAAGATAGCTTGTTTTTTTGCCGAGTAAGAAGATTTTATTCAAAATAAAATCGAATATCATGGAGAGAAATACAAAAACTTTCACTTGTGTACCGATTTTTTTCGTTACTTTTGCACCATAAAGACAAATTCATATTAAGATACTTGGAATTTAGAAAAGAATGATTATCTATAATTGGTTAGTTATATTAGGTAAATATCTGTTACTCATGGGACGCACTTTCTCACGTCCCGAGCGAATGAGGATGTTTCTCAAGAAATACGTCAAAGAGATGTCAGCCCTCGGTGTTGACTCTATCGGAATTGTACTGTTGATATCATTTTTCATTGGAGCAGTAATCTGCATCCAGATGAAACTTAACATACAGAGTCCATGGATGCCCCGATGGGTTAGCGGATATACCACGCGTGAGATCCTGCTGCTGGAGTTCTCCTCAAGTATCATGTGTCTTATCCTGGCAGGAAAAGTAGGTTCCAATATCGCATCTGAGCTGGGAACCATGCGTGTCACGCAGCAGATTGACGCCCTGGAGATTATGGGTGTTAACTCCGCATCATACCTTATACTTCCCAAAATTATGGGACTTATAACCATCATGCCGTTCCTGGTGATATTCTCGGCAGCGACAGGTATCCTCGGAGCATACGCCACTGCCTATATAGGACATGTGCTCACCCCAGATGACCTTACTGCTGGTCTCCAGCACTCATTTGTTCCGTGGTTTCTTTGGATGAGTATAATTAAGAGCACTGTCTTCGCCTTTATCATCTCCAGTGTCTCCAGCTATTTCGGATATACTGTAGAAGGTGGCAGCGTTGAGGTTGGAAAGGCTTCAACGGATGCTGTTGTCAACAGCTCTGTACTTATCTTGTTCTCTGATGTTTTCCTCACGCAACTTCTCTCATAACAAAAAACATAATTATCCAAATAACAACTCTCAGAAAATGATTGAGGTCAAGAATCTATATAAGTCCTTTGAAGAAAAAGAAGTCCTGCATGAGATAAATACTGTTTTTGAGGATGGTAAGACCAATCTTATTATTGGTCAGTCTGGTGCAGGAAAGACGGTTCTAATGAAATGTATTGTCGGTCTGTTGGTTCCCAGTAAGGGTGAGATATTGTACGACGGGCGCAACTTCGTAAACATGACAAAGCGCGAACAGGTTCTCATGCGACGTGAGATGGGAATGATCTTTCAGAGTGCCGCACTCTTCGACTCTCTCTCAGTATTGGAGAATGTTATGTTCCCTCTCGACATGTTCTCACCAATGACTCTTCGAGAGCGTACAAAACGAGCAAAGGAATGCCTGGAACGAGTAAACCTTAAAGGAGCTGAGAACAAATTCCCAGGAGAGCTCTCTGGCGGTATGCAGAAACGTGTCGCTATCGCACGTGCCATTGTTATGAACCCAAAATACCTCTTTTGCGACGAGCCAAACTCTGGCCTTGACCCTAAAACTTCACTTGTCATTGACGAGTTGCTACACGGCATAACACAGGAATTCAAGACTACAACCATTATCAACACACATGATATGAATTCCGTAATGGGCATCGGTGAGAATATTGTGTTTATCGCTGATGGCAAAAAAGAATGGCAGGGGACAAAAGACACCGTCATTTCCTCACGCAACAGGAAACTCAACGATCTGGTATTCGCGTCAGAGCTGTTCAAAAAAGTTAAGGAAGTGGAGATCAACGAACACTTGGGATAGCGAAAAGCCTACTCCAGGCATTGAATGCCGCTTAATCGATCATCTCATAAGCCACACTCCATTTCTATATACCATCGGTACCAAGACTTGCTCCGAAGTTCCGTCACCATAGGCAAATGTTAACACAACATTGGCAGATGAAGCTTTCTCATTGAATGACGCATGATGTATGCCTACACCCTTTATGCCTTTATGCTCAATATCTTGCTGCCTCATGAACATTCTGGCATTATCAACCAACTGTGAACGATAGCTCTCTGGTATGGAGTCGGGACGGTTCGTACCTGACACATAATCATCATATCTGCCATCAAGCAAATAATCATAGTAGTTCTTCGCCACTTGGGCAGCCACCTGAGCTTGATCTACCTTCTTATGACAAGCCACAAGCATACAGGCAAGAAAGACTGCCAGTACTATCCTCTCAACCACAGCTATCATCGTATACCTCTTTACTATTCTATTTCTGACGAACAAAAATATTTACCGGACAACCGTGTAACGACCAGTTCTCACGTATTTTATTCTCCAAGAAACGTTTGTATGGCTCCTTGATATACTGTGGCAGATTGGCATAGAACACAAACGACGGTATCTGAGTGTTGGGAATCTGGGATACGTATTTTATCTTTATGTACTTTCCTTTAATTGATGGGGGTGGATAAGCCTCTACTAATGGCAACATCACCTCATTAAGCTTAGATGTTCCTATCTTCAACTTACGATTCTGATAGACTTCCTTCGCGGTTTCCAGCACTTTGAAGATACGTTGCTTTGTCATTGCCGAAGCAAAGATAATCGGGAAGTCTACAAACGGAGCCATACGCTGACGGATAGCGTTCTCAAATGTGTCTATTACCTTCTGGTTCTTATTCTCCACCAAATCCCATTTGTTTACTACAACGACAAGACTCTTAGAGTTCTTCTGTATCAGTTGGAAAATGTTCATGTCCTGAGCCTCGATTCCTCGTGTGGCATCAATCATGAGAATACATACGTCTGAGTTCTCAATGGAACGGATTGAGCGCATCACACTATAGAACTCCAGGTCTTCCGTGACCTTGTTCTTGCGACGGATTCCAGCCGTGTCAACAAGATAGAAGTCAAAGCCAAACTTATTGTAACGGGTATAGATACTGTCACGCGTGGTACCGGCGATATCAGTAACAATATTACGTTCCTCACCTATAAAAGCATTGATAATGCTCGACTTACCGACATTGGGACGCCCCACCACAGCAAAGCGTGGAATTTCTTCCTCTATGGCATCTGTGTTGTCTGGATTTAACTCTGATACAATTTTATCCAACAACTCGCCTGTACCACCACCTGTTATAGCAGAGATTGCATAAGGATCGCCTAAACCTAACTTGTAGAATTCCGCAGCCTCATAATACGAAGAGCTATTGTCTACCTTGTTGGCGACAAGGATTACCGGTAACTTAGTACGGCGAAGTATCGTTGCCACATCCTCATCCCAGTCCGTTACTCCTGTTGCAACATCAACAAGGAACAGCACCAAGTCTGCTTCTTCTGTAGCAACCACAACCTGCCGGCGGATAGCATCCTCAAAAATGTCATCAGACTTAACCACCCAACCACCAGTGTCAACTACAGAGAACTCACGTTTTCCCCATGTACACTTTCCATATTGACGGTCTCGAGTCGTACCTGCGGTGTCACTGACTATGGCATGACGAGTCTGTGTCAACCTATTAAATAATGTGGACTTGCCCACATTGGGGCGCCCGACTATCGCTACTAAATTTCCCATATATCCTTATTTTGTGTGCAAAGGTAGTGCAAACCGAACGAAAAACCAAATTTATTTGAGCATTTCCGAGGAACGGGCATAACTACTCAACCCATTTCACTACCCTTACACTTATCTCATACAATAAATAAAGCGGAATAGTAACCAGAATCAATGTCATTAGGTCAGGCGGAGTGATAACAGCCGCTACTAACATTATTACTATTAACGCATGTTTGCGATATGCAGATAAAATATCAGAACTGAAAATGCCCATTTTACCTAAAAGAAAGGCAATCACTGGTAGTTGGAAAACTATTCCCATGACAAAAGTCAACGATACGAATGTGGAAACATATGA
>CAJOPT010000113.1 GCA_905236455.1 uncultured Prevotella sp.
AAGCGTCATAAAACAGAAACAGCCCCGTACAACCTACACAAGTGAGCTACGTCAACGTAACCTTTCAGTTGCAAAGGACTTATTTCTAGGTGCAAAGATACAACTTTTTTTCTGAATTCTCCAAGAATTTATCTAAAAATATTTGTATATACAAAATATGTGCTTAAAATCATAGCATACAAGCCCACCCAAACTTGCAAACGCATTAATGAAAAGTACGCAACAGAAATCAGCATATCTGTTATTGTGATGAGATATGGGGAGGGAAACAAGATGGAAGATTAAGAATTAGTACAGCTGCATGGTGCAACAATGTATGCTGCCATGTTGCTTTATGATAGTACAGCTGTCTATACCCACCAGCTCTCTGTCTGGAAAAGCCTCACCAATTATGCGTAGCGCCTCATTGTCTTTCTTCAGCTGACCATAGGTCGGCACAAGGACCGCGCCATTAAGGATAAGGAAGTTAGCATAGGTCGCAGGCAGACGCTCGCCGTCCTCATCATAGATGGCATCGGGCATTGGCAAGCGCAGGAGCCTGTAAGGATGTCCATCCTTTGTCAAGAGTCCTTTCAGCTGACTCTCAAGGGCGAGGAAGTCACCATATTGCTCATCACTCTCATCGTCACAGCCCATATATAATAAGGTGTCGTGCGGAGCGACACGTACAATGGTGTCGATATGTCCGTCAGTGTCATCACCCTCCAGATTGCCATGGTCAAGCCACACTACACGGTCGGCATGGAGATACTCTTTCAGACGACATTCTATCTCCTCACGGCTGAGCGGCTGGTTACGATGCGGAGCCAGCAGACATTGACTGGTTGTGAAGACGGAACCATTACCATCGCTTTCAATGGAGCCACCCTCAAGAACGAAGTCAAGATGGTTACGGTAGTTACCTTTCAAAACACCTTTCTCCCATAACTGCCGGTTGATGTCATTATCCAAATGAGCAGGGAACTTCTCGCCCCAACCATTGAAACAGAAGTCAAGAAGCAGGTTTTGAAAGGTGAACGTTGAAAGTTGTAAATTGGAGAGTCCTTTAGCTTCATTATCTTTCCCGCCAACCAGAGTCTGCCGTCTGCGGCGGCTGACTCTTTGACAATGTCTTATCTGACTCTCGCCACGGACGAGAGTCAGGAATCCATGATCCCGTGCCCACGTGTCATTGGTGAAGCACTCAAAGAAAAACACCCTTGCGAGTTCCTCATTGGAAAGCGAGGCTCTTAACTGCTGTCTCACAAGTGCTATGTCAGGAGCAACAACCAATACGAGCTCTCGCTTGGCAATCTCCTTTGCCATCCGTACATACACAGCAGTTATCTCGTCTAATATCGGAGCCCAGTCTGTATCTTTGTGGGGCCACGTCAATTGTATTCCTCTCTGATGCTCCCACTCTGCGGGAAGTCTGAATCCTTCATTCTCCATTCTTAGTTCTTATTTCTTTTCGGCAGCCTTACGCTGATAATCGCGTTTACTCGCTTTGCGAAGTAAACGTACTGACGTTAACGGGAACCAAATCTTAATACTAAATCATCGTATGCATCTATACGACGGTCACGAAGGAACGGCCACCAGCGGCGCACCTGCTCACCACGGGCAAGGTCAACTTCCACTATAGTACAAACCTCTTCGTCGTTTGGAGCACGGAAAAGCAACTCACCTTGTGGACCAGCCACAAAGCTGCTGCCCCAGAACTGAATCCCTTTGGTCTGGTGGTTAGAGTCAGCCTCATGACCTACACGGTTGACCGTCACGACAGGCAGACCGTTAGCTACGGCATGACCACGTTGTACTGTCGTCCATGCCTCCCGTTGGCGTTCCTGTTCCTCTGGTGTGTCGGACGAGTCATAGCCTATGGCGGTAGGATATATTAGGATCTCTGCTCCCTGTAGCGCCATAAGCCTTGCAGCCTCAGGGTACCATTGATCCCAGCACACCAATACTCCCAGTTTTCCTATTGATGTTTGTATAGGTTTGAAACCAGCTTTATCAGATTCCCCTCGCGGTGCATCTCCCGGTGTGAAATAGAACTTCTCATAGTAACCAGGGTCGTCAGGAATGTGCATCTTACGGTACTTCCCCGCAATAGAACCGTCTTTCTCCAAAACGACAGCAGTGTTGTGATACAGTCCTGCAGCCCGTCTCTCGAAGAGTGATGTCACTAAAACCACGCCATGTCTCTTAGCCAACTCGCCGAAGAAGTCAGTAGAAGGTCCGGGGATAGGCTCTGCGAGGTCAAAATTGTCTACTGTCTCTGTCTGGCAGAAATACAATCCGTTGTGGAGCTCCTGAAGCACTATCAGTTCTGCTCCTTTTGCAGCCAAAGAGCCAATGCTTGCTGCGAGCCGCTGTTTGTTCAGCTCTATGTCAGCGGTGTTATGCTGTTGTATTATTCCGATTTTTATCATCATTAATCAGTTTTTTTTCAGTCCAAACTTAGGATCAATCTTCAGGAATGCCGTAACAAGGAAGGTGATGGCGCAGCACATCATTACGATGATGAAGAAAGAGCGATAGCCAACCGCTTCTTGTAATGCGCCCGCAAACAAGCCTGGTATCATCATTGAGAGAGCCATGAAAGCGGTGCATAAAGCATAGTGTGAAGTCTTGAATTTGCCTTGGCTGTAATAAATAAGATATAGCATATAGGCGGTAAAGCCAAAACCATAGCCAAATTGTTCTATGAAGACACAAGTGTTAATTATAAAAAGGCTGGTAGGCAGTGAGTAGCTCATATAGACATAAACGATGTCAGGGAGAGTGATGGCACATACCATTGGCCATAGCCATTTCCTCAAGCCATGCCTGCCTGCACAGATGCCGCCGAGGATGCCACCTATGGTAAGACCGATGACACCCACCGTACCCTGTACCAGACCATACTCCTGAGGTGACAGTCCCAATCCACCGTTATGTGCGGCGTCAACAAGGAATAGGGCGGAGACTTTTGCCAGCAGACCTTCCGGCATCCGATAGAACAGCATGAAGAGTATACCGATGATGACTTCCTTCGCAGGGAATTTAGTCACGAAGGTTTTGAACATACTTTTAAGACCGTCTATAATGTCGGCAGCCTTCTTTACGGTGCGGCTATTGTCTTCTGACGGACGAGGTAGAATGGCATGGTGCCACAGCCAGAAGGCAATAAACAATCCTGCCACGCCATAGAACATAAGACTCCAAGACAAAGGTATACTGTTACGCCATATAACCTGCAGATTGCCTGCTATCATGACAAGGATTCCCTGACCGAAGATAGTGGCAAGTCTGTAGAATGTGGAGCGTATCCCAACGAAATTAGCCTGGTTGTGCTCGTCGAGCCCCAGCATATAAAAGCCATCGGCGGCAATGTCGTGTGTGGCACTTGAGAACGCCATCACCCAGAAGAAAAACAAGGTGCCTTGCAGCCAGAAGGATGTAGGTATGGTAAACGCTACTCCTCCGAAGGAAGCGCCGATAAGCAATTGCATTGATATTATCCACCATCGCTTAGTCTTTACCAAGTCGATAAAAGGACTCCATAACGGCTTTATTACCCATGGCAGGTATAGCCACGACGTATAGAATGTTATCTCGGCATTGCTTAATCCCAATTGCTTATACAGGATCAGTGAGATTGTCATGACTGCCACGTATGGCAGCCCTTCTGCAAAATATAGTGTGGGAACCCATGCCCACGGATTACGTTGTTTCATTTATTTGTATATTTTTTTAATTTCCGCATTGTGGTAGTAGTAGGTGAGAATCTCATTATAGAGATAGCCTTTCTCTCCCATGACCGCCGCTCCTATCTGGCATAGTCCCACTCCGTGTCCCCAGCCTTTGCCATGAAGAATGAACCTTTGTGGAAGATTTCCGTTTAACGAGGCATTGGCATCGTTGGTGTCATAAATCTTTTTTACTTCGAAATTGCTGCTGAGAAGATGTGTGTCGCTTAGCACTCGTCTTATCTCAAGCTCCTTGCCAATAGTGAATGTCCGTTCTGTTCCTACAATCCTTAACTGTGATATACGCCCGCTCTTTCCGCGTTCCACCGGGATAAGGTCGGTGATATCTCCAAGCTCTATCTTAAGGTTCTTTCTTACTAAATCTGAAAGCTCCTGTCTGGTATACTCCACAGACCACTCATAGAAATCAGATGTCTCTTGGTCGTAGTCATTCAATACTTGTGAAATGACATGCTTGTCATTTGTGTTGCAGAATGGATCCTCGACAGATGACAGATAAGGTTTGGGAGTGTCCTCCCAGCAATATTGAAACTCTTCGGTAGCCCCTCCGCAGCACTTGCTGAAACGCGCGTCACAGACCTCACCGTCATACATCAGGATTTGTCCGCGTGTCTGTCGCACAGCATCTTCAACATGTGTGTTGGCAGCCCTGGTAATACCTTGGTATCTCTGGCAATGGTCATCGGCGCAAACATCAAAGATTGTATGTTCCTCACGGTCATACCATCGTATGAGCATGTCGTCTTTCTTTATGAAAGGAAAGAAGTTGCCACCGCTTGCTTGCTTGCGTTTTTCCATTTGTGCGAGCAACCAGCTTCTTGATATTACAGCGTGTGCCTTCAGCAGTTCCAAGGATGATGTCGCGCTCATCTCGCTGGAGATGACACTGACAAGGTAGCTCTCTACCGGCAACTCATTGATGGCGCAGATGTTTTCCGAGTCAACAATGAGGTTAAGAGTTCCGAGGAAGGTTTGTGTCTCTTTGCGCTCCCAATGGAAGTTAACTCCAATGGTAACGTCTTTGATTGAGAATGAGGCGTCTTTTGCCTGTGGCTTGAACGACAGTTCACGGTACTGTGCTCCATTCCATAGTATTCCTCCCTCAGAGAACTCAACGGTTTGCAATCCCTCGATTACCTCTCCTTTTGCAAGGTAAGGCTTGTTCAGTCGGAATACGATTTTCCGTGCGTTAACTATGCCAACCTGTACGTCAGGTTCTTTTTTGATGTCGCCGGCATGGTATTGCGCTGTTGTCGCATTCTGTTCCTTAAGCATGCCGATTACATCCTGTGTCTGTGCCGGTGTCAATGTTATCTCAGAAAAGATGTCCAACAGATTGTTTATGGTTATCTTATTAAAATCCTCTTCTCTTGGGGTGATAATCAGACCAGACATGTCTAACGCTCCCGGGCTGACCACCAGTTGCTCATTGCCACTGGCATAATAGCAATCAGGCCGATGCTTCCTGCGTGGAATAACTACGGAGATGTTCTCTTCACCATTGCGCCATGAGATGATATTCATCATAGGCTCGATATCGTCATCTTGTAACGGCAATGCCCGATATAGGCGTTTGAACATTGTCTTGTCGCTTGCGGCATTATGGCTTCTGATGACGAAAGCAGTACAAGGATAGTCTTTTATAAGAGCAATCATCTCGTCTTCGTTCAGAACGAACACTGGCTCCAGATTCCTGCTAAACCGTTGCCAAGCCTGTTGCAAAGGCAGTATGCCGCTTGTGCCAGCCTGTAGGTGCATGTGGTCTGGCGCGCTGGCGCCACACTTCGGACCATTATAGAATACCATCAGGTCTGGGTATTCTTTTAGCAAGCGGAAAATCTCACCATAATAGTTTATGATATGTTGCGGCTGGTGCTGTCTGGTTGGAATCGTAAAATGGACAGGCAGGATGGGGAAGGGATTGACAAGCAACTCGAAGCCATTGCTCAGATCCTTTGCTATCTGTTCTTCCGGACGGTTCTTCTCACACAAGAAACATGGGCGGTCGGCAATACTTTTCTTGTCAATCTTTGCTCCTGTGCTTACAATGCGGGCAGGGTTAAACTGCAACCGCCAGAACTCGTCCTCACCTAACGTACGTGTCTGTACGTTTTGTAAGTCGCGGAAACGACGCTCCGCATCCTTCCATTTCTCTAACTGCCGGAGGAAGAAACGTTGCAGCCCGTTCTCTTGTGTCGTGTCGAGTTGTCCTTTTGCTAATTGCTGGCGGGCAAGAATCTCTATTGTGCGCAACAGGTCTTTGTAATGATTATTGGCATTAATCTTGTCAAGACTTAGGGCAGCGTCGCTGTTCCCTCCCCAACGGCGGCACAGATACAGCTCTTCATAGATTCTACCTATTCGATAGCGGCGGCTGAACGCTAACCCCATGGCATAGTCCTCGCCGTAGCTGGTATTAGGAAACTTTATCTGTCTCACCAGCGGAGTGAAGAATGCGCGTGGTGCTCCAAGACCATTGATGCGCAAAGCATTGTTTGGACCATTGTCATCGGTCCACTCGCGGTGGTCTATCAGTCCTGGCGGTAGCGTGTTTAGCTCGAAGTCGCACATCCTGTATGAGCCAACGATCATGGCAGCCTGTTGCTGATAGAATGCGTCGACAATCTTCTGCAAGGTGTGCGGCGATGAATACAGGTCATCAGAATCTAACTGAACGGCAAATCTTCCACAGCGGTCGTCATTTATTGCAAGGTTCCAGCATCCTCCTATTCCAAGGTCTCTTCTTTCAGGAATAAGGTGTACAAGGCGGTGTCCTCCTGATTTACCTTGATTCTCAGATTTCCCGGAGTCCTTTATATCCTCAATAATATTGGTAGTGCCATCCGTAGAATGGTTATCAACGACAATGACATTGAAAGGAAACTCTGTTTCCTGGCTCAGTGCAGACATAATAGCGTTTTTGATAGTCTTGGCACGATTGTATACTGGAATAATAACAGATGCCTCCATCTCAAAACTCTGCTCGTCGAAGTCCGGTTGCTCGTAAGAGGTCGTATCTATTGCGGCACCTATACATTGAAGATGGCGAGTGGCAATCTGTTCCATCTCAATCTGAACCTCTCTGTTGCGTGGGTTGACATAATCGAACTGCTTCTCACCACTGGCTCGTAAGTCTAATTCCTCCTCGGTATACAGGTATTCGTTTAAGTGTACTATCTCACCGACACGACTTAGGAACAGGCGGAGGTCATACCATCCACCATATTTCAATTCTGTGAGATTGCTTTCGTATCGGCTTAGAAGCTCGCCATTGATAAGTACCACGGATCCGAAATCGAAGTCATCGCGTATGCTACCCATCTGGTAGTCGTTGACGGGGTGCTTGACAGTCTCGCCGCCCTCCACAGAATAATGGTCGCTATAGAGCATTGCTGCGTTAGAGTCGCTTGCGACGCGAAGCATACGCTCTACAGCTTGATAGCCTATAGTAAGAGGGGTCGACTTTAAATAAAGGAGTACATATTCCGTATCGGAATACTCTGTCATGGAGGCAATAGCCTCTGATGACATCGTATTGTTTGTAATAATAAATGTACAATTCTTTGGTGCGCTATAATTATTAGCAAACTTTTCCGTTACCCAAAGAAATATATGCTGTACTACCTTGCTTTGTTGCAACTGAGAGATGACTTCCTCCATGGCTGTAAGGTCTCGGCATGGCAGGAAACAATCTATTGTTCCTTTTTTCATTATGCTCATGGTTCTTATCTTCTTTTCCAAGAATGCTGTTGTATTGTATAATTAGCTACAAAGATAATGCAAATCGAATGCAATAAAGTTTGCTTTAATTGCTGAGATGCATCTTATCTTATGCAAAAGTACAAATAATTTTGTTCTTAAAGCTTGTTTTGTGGAAAATCTTTGAACTGAGCAATATTAATGTTGTTGTTTTGTGGTAAAATGATAGTTTAAAGATACTTTTATAAGAACAGGTGTCATTAAGAATAATCCCTTCTCCTGTATAGACACAGATGAAGGGATTATTGAAAGATTAAATTATGGATGGAGGGTTATACCGAGAACCAAGTAGGCTTTTTGTGAGCACGGATTGCCTGCGACCTGCCCGAAAATCGGTATTGAGAAAGAGTCCGTAATTTGAATTTCTTTCTCTGCCCGTAGTGAGACATTGGTAATGGCGAAACCAGTATTGCCATACGATGTCGTCCCCCAAGGAACGATACCGGCAGTGGCTGTCCACGATACTCCGGCAAGCTTAAATGGGGCATCTGCTTCTAAATAGCTGCTGTATGCTCGTTTCCCATCTTTGTTGATACCGTCGTTGCCGGCAAAGTTGGTATACCATTGCAGAGACATGATGCCAAAGTCATAGCCGATATTTGCTTCAAAAACATGATTTGTGCCATGAGCGTCATACTTGAAATAGCGTCCGTTGGGGTCAAGACCCTCGCTGAGCCAGTAATCAGTAATGCCAATGTTCAGTCCACCAATAGAGTAGGCTATTGTCAGGTCAAGCTCTTTTGCGTCAGCTGTATTGGTGAGACCATAACTGCCCCATGCTGTCAGGCTTAATCCTTTATAACCTATGCCTACAGTTGGCTGAACAGCCGCGCTTCCAAGGTCCTGCCCGCGCCAGACATATTCGTTGACAAAGTCTGCGCTGATGTTGGTCTCTATTTTCTCTGTATCCTGTGCAAGGGTGGTAGCACTTGCTACCAATCCCATTGCAAATAAAACAATCTTTTTCATCGCTTCTACTTTTTATATTTGCCTTTTTATCCTTCCTTCAGATCTTTATACCTTAATTATAGCAACTTTCACCGTGCTCATATATATCTAATCCTTCTTCCTCGATTCGTTTGTCTACGCGCAATCCATGCAGCTTCTTGATACCGTAAAATAGTACAAATCCACAAGCGGCTGTCCAAAGGTCGATGATCAAGATTCCAAATATCTGAGCTCCGAAGAATCCCCATCCGTAACCATAGAACACTCCGTTTGATGTTGACAGCAGACCAGTCATTAATGTTCCGAGTATACCGCAGACTCCATGGACAGACGAAGCGCCGACAGGATCGTCAATGTGCAGCTTGTGGTCAATAAAATCAATTGCAAATACCAATACTACACCACAGACAAGTCCAATGAAGACAGCTCCAATGGGGGATACAAGGTCGCAGCCTGCTGTGATGCCGACAAGTCCTGCCAGTACACCGTTGAGTGTCAGTGAGAGCGAAGGCTTACCATATTTTATCCATGTCGTGAACATTGTTGCCGTACCGCCAGCAACCGCTGCGAGGTTGGTCGTAAGGAACACATGGCTGATAGCTATGCGGTTTACCTCACCAGAAGCTGCCAACTGCGAGCCAGGATTGAAACCAAACCATCCTAACCAAAGTATAAATACACCTAACGATGCCAGAGCAAGGTTGTGGCCAGGAATGGCGCGGCTTTTGCCGTCGCTGCTGTATTTGCCAATGCGGGGACCCAGAGCCATTGCTCCAATGAGTGCCAGCACGCCGCCAACGCTATGCACAATGGCAGAGCCTGCAAAATCGTGGAATGTGTCGCCAAAGGTACTCATCATAAATCCGTCAGCGGCATCGTTGCATAGCCAACCGCCACCCCAAGTCCAATGTCCTTCTATAGGGTAGATAAAAAGTGAGATAGCGGCACTGTATACAAGATACATCGAGAATTTGGTACGCTCTGCCATGGCACCGCTTACAATCGTTGCTGACGTCGCGCAGAAAACTGTCTCGAAAATAAGAAACCCTTCTGTGGGCAGGTTACCTTTGTAGAAAGAGAGGTCGCCCCAGTTTGGCGCGCCGATGAATCCTGCGCCCTCGCTACCGAACATGAATCCGAACCCAATGAAGAAAAACAAGAGAGAGCCGAACATAAAATCGACAAAATTTTTCATTAGGATGTTTGCCGTGTTCTTACTTCGCGTAAAACCTGCCTCACACAGTGCGAAACCTGGCTGCATCCAGAAAACCAACATGGCTGCTAATAGCATCCATACAGTATCGAGTGATATTCCAATTTCATTCATAATCCTGAAAAATCTCTTAAACGTTAAACAAATTACAAACTATTTTTTATCCCTAAGAACGGTGTCGCCATGCTCTCCTGTGCGGATTGACCAGGTGTCAATCACGTCGCTAACAAAGATGCGCCCGTCACCAATCTCACCAGTATGTGCCACTTCTAAGATAACCTTTACCGTGGGATCAACAAGTTGGTCGCGGCATACAATGGCAAGTGCTACACGTTCTATCACGTCCGTGGAATACTGCACTCCACGATAGATTCTCTCCTCGCGGCTTTGTCCTATACCATGCACGTTATGGTATTCAAACCAGTCGATGTCTGACTTCAGCAATGCTTCCTTTACATCTTCGAACCTTGTTTTGCGAATGATTGCTTCAATTCTTTTCATACCTTTTCCTTATTAGTTAATTACATATTGAAAGCTTTCGGGTGCAAAGTTACAACAAAAAGATAGAATAATTAACGTTTTGCTTTCTATAATTAATAAGAAAAGGGTGTTATTGTTTCGTTTTGAAACTAAACTATCGAATTTGATTGCAAATTGTTAGTTTGTGATTATTAAATCCGCCTTTTTGTAATAAACGGCAAAAAGGTGAGTTGCGAAGAAGATATTTGAGATAATCCTTTAAAAACTCAAAGATCCTGATAGGCTGGAATGTCTTTCAGGAACGAATAACTTCTATTTTCATAGTCCACCTTACATATATAGTGGGTGATGCCATTGGAGACTATAAGGTAGTCTACGTGTAGTAGGAGGTTGTATGCGGCAATCTGATCGAATACTTTTTGTGTTATCTCCACATTAGGAGCTTTGTATTCAATTATCATACGTGGACGTAGAAGCTGGTCATACAGGACAGAGTCTGCACGGAGTTGCTTGGTGCCTACCTGTAATGCCACCTCATTAGCGAGAAGGGTAGAAGGATAGTGCTTGTGTTTTATAAGAAAATGAATGAAATGTTGTCTTACCCATTCCTCTGGTGTCAGCGTTACATACTTGCGTCTTAATATGTCGAATATAGAACATTTTCCGTCAATGTTCTGTATTCTGGTATCGTATGCAGGCAGGTTTAATGGTGACATTTTCTCAAATTCTTTTTGTATTGTCTTCAAATAATATTATCTTTGCAGTTGCAACGGCAAAGATAATGTAAAATGGGATGAAAACAAAATATTATTTTCCCTTTTTTAGTCGTTGTAAGAGTAATGGCAGCAAAAACAGCAACTTTCAATAGTATCATGAGCGACTTGCGGGCTCGTAAGTTTTCACCTATTTATATATTAATGGGTGAGGAGGCTTATTATATTGATAAGATTGCTGACTATGTAGCTGAGAATGCGCTGACACCAGAGGAGCGGGATTTCAATCAGACTGTTGTTTATGGGTTGGATACCACTGCGGCACAGGTTGCTGATATGGCTCGCCGCTTTCCTATGATGGCAGAATATCAGGTTATTATAGTGAAGGAAGCCCAGAATATTCAATCTCTTGACGCTTTGGAGAAATATCTTAAGGCTCCAGTGGCTTCTACAATTCTTGTGTGGTGTCATAAGAATGGTACAATTGATCGCAGGAAGAAAGTCGTAGCGCTGGCGGCAAGCTCTGGCGTGGTGTTTGAGAGTAAAAAAATGCGTGATTATGAATTGCCGTCTTTTATAGAGAATTATATGAAGGAGCGGAATGTTGGCATTGATTACAAAGCAACACAGATGATAGCCGACCATATAGGAAGTGATTTGTATCGTCTCACCTCGGAGCTGGAGAAGATTTTCATAACACTATCAGACAGCAATCGTATGGTTACTCCTGAGATAGTGGAGGAGAAGATAGGGGTGAGCAAGGATTTCAATACCTTCGAACTTCGTAATGTTATTGTCAGGAAGGATGTTCTCAAAGCAAATCAGATAATCAATTATTTTGACAAAAATCCAAAAACAGGTTCTATATACTCCATGCTTCCTAATTTGTTCTCATTATTCCAAAACCTTATGATTTTGCACTATGCCCCAAAGAAGCATACAGATGCAGATATTGCGGCAGCACTTGACGTCAAACCAGGGTGGGGTACGAAGGAATATGCTATAGCCATGCGGAATTATTCTCCTCGGAAGACTATGGATATTATTGCCAAGATCCGTGAGACAGATGCCAAGAGCAAAGGTTTGGATAATCCAAATACACCTGCTGGGGAGCTTATGAAGGAATTAATTTTCTTCATTTTACATTAGTTTACCCCCTTCTTATATTTTAAAAGTTCCCTTTTTTAATCCTGTTTTGAGCTATTTTTTTGCTTTTCGTGGAGGAAAGAAATGGGCTAAAGTGTAATGAAATCAGCACTTTAGCACGATTTTAACCCTTTCAGAACTTGCGTATTTTTCTCAAAAAAGGGTGGTGCCCGTAAATACTTTCAAAATGATGATTTTTCGTTTTTTTCTTAGCTTCGGATTTAGCATTCACTTCTCTTTACAATTTACAAAAGAAAATATTTTGCATTTTGAATTTTAAAATATTAATTTACTTTTAATTTTAAAATACAAAAGGATTATAGAATATGGTGCTTTTACATTTTATAATTTCAATACAAAAATCAAAATATTTAAAACAAAATACACAAACGTATAAGTATTCATCATGTTATATAGATAAAAAACACACTGATAACCAGTTGTTTATCTACTTTTATAAAAGGTGTAGTCGATATTTGGGGTAATATATGACAAAGATGGTCTGCATATTCACGATTTTAGTATATAATTTTGTAAATTACTTGATTTATACCCAGTTATTTAGATGTTAAGTAGTGAAGATTCTATTTGTAATGATTTTGTTCTATAAATTTAAATACACAAATATAAAAGACTGTGAGTTTGCTTTTGATTTATTGATTCATATTTCTAAAAATACAAATCTTAACTTTTAAAACATAGATTTTCTTTAAATTTGTTGTGAGTTCCATTTTTTTGTTTTACCTTTGTAAAGTCAATCAAAATTGGCTTTTTAGCCTTTATTTTATTGTTTATAGGTAATGAAAGATAGAATTAAACATCTTATGGAGAGTCAGCATATGACTCAGCAGACGTTCTCAGATTTTATTGGAATTTCTTCCGCTTCACTGAGTAGCATATTTAATGGTCGTACTAAACCAACTTTAAATACGGTCGAGGCAATACGAAGTAAATTCACTAAAATTAATCTTGAGTGGTTGTTGTATGGAAACGGTCAGATGTTCCTTGATGATGCCCCTCTTGTAAATGATTCAAAAGTTGAGTCTCCTTCATCAGGAACGATGGAAGGAATCTTAGAGTTTGGACAAGCTCCATCATACGGCTCCCACACCCCTCAGCAGTTACCAGTGTCATCAATGCCGTCAGGTAGTGGCAATTCTTCTTCCATGCACCGTATGGTTGATTTGAAAACTTTTGACAAACCTAAACGTAGCATAACAGAGATCCGTATCTTCTTTGATGACCAGACATGGGAGACATTTGTGCCTAAGAAAAATTAAATTATAGTTATATAGTCCATAGATATTATTCTTTAGACATTATTCTTTTTAGGTGCAGATCAGGCTTTCTTTTTGAGTCATCGATTTACAATTCTCTCGCAATGCAAAAGAAATTGATTCCTTTTGCACTCGCTTACTCAGATTTTTTAGTATCTTTGCAGAAAATAAAGCAAAGATTCTATGAAGAAGTATGTTTTAGACCTTATCGTATCTTCTGTAGATCATCTTACAGATAAGTATATATTATTGAAACTTACTCATGATGAGCAACTTCCTATGATGTTGCCGGGGCAATTTGTGGAGATAAAGGTGGAGAATTCACCACAAACGATGCTGAGACGCCCCATTTCCATTCATTATGTTGATGAACAGCAAAACCAACTATGGTTGCTTGTGGCATGTGTCGGTGAGGGAACTCGCCATCTGGCGCGCATACAGTCAGGTGACAGACTGAATTGCGTACTACCGTTAGGAACAGGCTTCACTCTTCCAAGCAACACTGAAGAACGTATCCTTCTTGTTGGCGGTGGTGTCGGCATTGCTCCCTTGTTATATTTTGGCAAGCAAATAAAGCAGTTCGGTGCTGAGCCGACATTCCTTCTGGGAGGGCGTTCTGCAAGCGATCTGTTAGAGTTAGATCTTTTCAGGCGATACGGCAATGTATCTATTACCACAGAGGATGGCACTTTAGGCGAGAAGGGTTTTGTTACGGAGCATTCTATTTTGGGCAGTCGTACTTTTACTCGTATTGTATCATGTGGTCCCAAACCAATGATGATGGCAGTCGCGCGCTATGCCCGTCAACAGCAAGTACCTTGCGAGGTGTCGTTGGAGAATCTTATGGCATGTGGTCTTGGAGCTTGTCTGTGCTGTGTTGAGAAGACAACCGAAGGACATGTGTGTGTGTGCACCGAAGGACCGGTATTTAATATAGACCGTTTGTTGTGGGACTAACTTTTATGAAAGGAAATTGTAATGGCTGATTTGAGTGTAAGAATAAAAGATTTGTGTCTGAAGAACCCAGTTATGACGGCTTCCGGAACCTTTGGATATGGTTTGGAGTTTGCCGATCTTGTTCCGCTAGACCAGATTGGTGGGATAATAGTAAAGGGTACGACCTTGCACGCACGCGAGGGTAATGACTATCCCCGGATGGTAGAGACAGCACAGGGAATGCTTAATTGTGTTGGCTTGCAAAACAAGGGCGTAGATTATTTCTGTAAGAATATATATCCGGAGATTGCTGACATTGATACGGCGATGATTGTTAACGTGAGTGGCTCTTCCTTGGATGACTATGCGGAGTGTGCTGCCCGAATAGATGCTCTGGAGAAGATACCGGCCATAGAGCTAAACATCTCCTGTCCTAATGTGAAGCAGGGAGGAATGGCATTTGGTGTCACAAGTAAAGGTGCCGCCAGTGTAGTAAAGGCGGTGCGCGAGCGTTATGGTAAGACTCTTATCGTGAAACTCTCGCCTAATGTCACCGACATTGCCGAGATTGCCAAGGCATGTGAGGATGAGGGAGCCGACAGTGTTTCCCTTATCAATACGCTGATGGGTATGTCAATAGACATAGAGCGACGCTGTCCACGTTTAAGTATTGGCACCGGTGGCTTGAGTGGTCCAGCAGTCAAGCCTGTAGCCCTGCGTATGGTGTGGCAGGTAAGTAAGGCAGTTAAGATACCTGTAATTGGTTTGGGTGGCATCAGCACGGCAGAAGATGCCATTGAGTTTCTCATGGCAGGAGCGACAGCCATCGAGATAGGTACGGCTAATTTTATAGACCCTACTGTTACCGTCAAGGTCCGTGACGGAATAAACGACTGGTTGGATCGCCATGGCTGTAAGTCTGTGGCGGAGATTATCGGAGCCTTGAGGTAACATACAAATAAGAGATATCTTTTTACACCACCCAGATAGTAGCATTAAACAAAATAACAAAAACATATAGGAAAATGAAAAAGCTATTAATGATGTTGGCGGTAGCCTTTATGACGTACGGTACCGTTTTTGCGCAGCAACTGGCATTCCCAGGTGCTGAGGGTTTTGGAAAATATGTCACTGGCGGTCGTGGCGGTAAAGTCTATTATGTTACCCGTAATGATGACTGTTCCGACGCTAATCTCGTCGAAGGTACACTTCGGTGGGCATTGCGCTCTGGTGATGATACGCCACGTACGATCCTTTTCAAGACAAGTGGAACAATCTATCTTACCTCAGTTTTGAAGTTCGACCATCCAAATGTGACCATTGAGGGACAGACAGCACCAGGTGGTGGAGTATGTGTCGCAGGATATAAAGTCTATGTTTGCAAGCCTAATGTGATCATTCGTCATATGCGTTTCCGTCCTGGCGATTTGTTAAAAAAAAGTCAACCAGCCCTTGACGTGGAAAATACCGATTATGTCATAATAGACCATTGCTCAATGACATGGTCAATGGAGGAGTGTCTGACGATGTATGACTGTGATTATACAACTGTACAGTGGTGTATCATTGGTGAGGGACTTTATAATTCCAAGAACTCCAAAGGTGCCCGTGCCTATGCCACGCAATGGGGAGGAGAGCATGGTACGATGCACCATTGCCTCTTTACTAATTGCAACAACCGTACGCCTCGTTTCAATGGCGTCCGAAGCGCAAGTAATAATGTCGGAGACCATGACCAGTGGGTAGACAATGAGTTTATCAACAACGTCATCTTCAACTGGGGAAAGCCTAATTCTGTTTATGGTGGAGAATGTGACTCTACAATTAACAATGGCGACAGCTACAATCGTACGTACATGGTTAACAACTTCTTCCGTCCTGGACCGCTTACGCAAACCAATGTAAAGTCAACACGTTACTTTGCGCAACCATCTTCCAGTAAGGGCTATGGACAATGGTATCTGAGTGGTAACAAGTTTGAGGTTGGTGGAACCTATCTCCCAGACAACAAGATTTGGCATGCCGACTCATTGGCTAAGGTTAATGCGGACAATCTCTATGGATGGGTTCAGGGATGGTCGGTGAAGGCTTTGGATAACATCTCAATATCTGGCAAGACGAAACAGGAAATATATGACAAGTATATCTTGAAGTCTCAGGATGTCACTGGAGGTGTTACCACCGAGACTGCCGACGAGGCGTTTGTCTCTGTTACAGCAAAGGCGGGAGCTTCCCTTCCACGCTATGATGAGGTAGACCGTCGTTTGCTTGATGAGGCAGCCGGTATCGTAGAGCCTAAGTTTTATGGTAAGAGCTCCTCTGGCAGTGCAGACCGTGGTATCGGTATCATCAACTCGCCGTCTGATATTACTCTTGTGGAGCATGACACATTCAGTGCCCTTGATGAGGGAACAAACCTTGTCGTTGAGACCACTATGTGGCCCTATCTTGGTATGAGAGCAGGAGACAAACTTGCAGAGGACACCGATGGCGACGGACTTCCAGATGCGTATGAGGAGGCGAAAGGCTTTAACAAGAACGATGCTTCTGATGGCGCTGCAATCGCTTCCAGTGGCTATAGCAACTTGGAGGAGTATCTGAATGGCGTTGCAGACGGTTTAATTAATAAGGCTGATTATGAGACTGTCAGCGGTATATCCGCTATACAGAGTTCTGACGCGTCAGTTGTGTCACACCGCTATTATTCTGTCTCTGGTGAGCGTGTCGATGGTCTGAAGGAGGGTGTCAATGTTGTTGTTACTGTAATGAGTGACGGTTCAGAGCGTGTAACCAAGGTTTTGGGTAGATAATCATTAAAAAGAGGGCAGCTAATCAGCCGCCCTCAACCAACACAAAAACTAAACTAGACTTAACTAAAGTAAATCAGGATTTCTCACAAATGCCGATTTACCATTGCAAAGGTATATTATTTTTGTATAATATCAAAATGAAAGTGTGCATTTTTATTATTCGTATGCATTTTTTAATACTTTGAACGGTGTCGCGATAAGAAATTCATCCAAAATAACCATCGCAGCCATCGCTTCAACGATGGGAACGGCACGAGGTAATACACAAGGATCGTGACGTCCGTGTACCTTCAATGTCGTGGGATTACCCTCCAAGTCAACTGTTTGCTGTTCTTGCAGGATAGTAGCGACAGGTTTGAATGCTGTGCGGAAGTAAATATCTTGTCCGTTGCTTATACCTCCTTGGATGCCGCCACTGTGATTGGTTGTCGTGGTGATACGACCATTCTCGTTTACGAATATGTCATTCTGCTCACTGCCTTTCTTTGTGACACAACCAAATCCGTCACCATATTCAAATCCCTTGGCGGCATTAATGCTGAGCATCGCTGCTCCCAAAGCGGCATGAAGCTTGCCAAACTCAGGCTCCCCTAATCCAATAGGGCAGCCTTTTATCACACAGGTGATAACTCCTCCAATGGTGTCACCCTCAGCCTTGACTTGTTTGATAAGCTCCTCCATCGCCTTGGCTTTCTTTTCGTCAGGACACCTTACGGCATTCGTCTCTGTCATGGTGAGGTCATAATGCTTATAGTCTTTGTCAAGGCAGATGTCGCCCACTTGTGAGGTGTATGCTTGGATGGTGATATTCAGTTGACGTAGTACCAGCTTTGCGAGTGCTCCACCCACCACGCGTGCTATGGTTATGCGGGCTGAGGAGCGTCCCCCGCCACGATGGTCCCTGATGTCATATTTCTTCTGATAGGTATAATCGGCATGCGATGGACGATACAGGCAACGTATGTTCTCGTAGTCTTGAGAATGATGATTGGTGTTTCTTACAATAAACCCGATGGGGGCTCCAGTGGTCTTTCCTTCGAATACTCCAGAGAGAAGCTCCACCTTGTCTGCCTCGTTCCTGCCAGTCGTAATGGCGCTCTGTCCAGGTCTTCTCCTGTTGAGTTCCTGTTGAATAAACTCCATGTCTATTGGTATGCCGGCAGGCATGCCGTCAATCACTCCCCCGATGGCGGCGCCGTGGCTCTCTCCGAAGGTTGTAAGTGTAAACCGTGTACCAAAAGTATTGCTCATCGTGTGTTATGTCTTAACACGACTCTCCCGAGTCTCACTAATATTGTTATTTGTACTATTAGTGTAATTCGTGTACGTTGTATTCGAATATTGTGACTAAACTTTCTTCAAGGAATCAATGGTGATGTCCGCAACCACAATGTCCGCATCCTGCGTCATCATGGTCATGACTGCCACAACCATCCTCACAGTCCTCACAGCCGCAGCCACAATGGTGTTCCATCTGGTTGATGAATCCAGTCACCTCCTCATCAGTGGCATCGCGTAACTCCAATACCTCCCCTCTGAAATTCAGGTCTTTTCCTGCCAGTGGGTGGTTAAGGTCCATTTTTACCTTGTCGTCAGTAATGTCGAGCACATGACCGAGGAAATGGTTACCGTCTTCGTTTTGGAGGGGCACCACGGCTCCTTTGTATATGTGTTCGTGGTCGAAGTGGTTGTTGATGGAGAAGATACTCTTGTCCAAGTATACCACTCGTCCCTCCTCATAGTCTCCGTATGCCTTGTCCTTGGATACGATAAAATCAAACAAGTCACCTTTTTTATATGTCAGAAGCTGTTTCTCGAAGTCTTCGAGTGTAGTGTCAAAGCCACTGATAAACTGGAAAGGCTTTTCCTTAGTCATTTCTTCAACAATAGCGTCTCCTCCGTCTTTCTCTATAAGTAGCTGATAAGTGACACTCACCAGCTTGTGTTCAATTTCGTTCATATTATTCCTTATATTAATACATTCCATTCCCTTTTGTGTACGTAATCCACAATTATACGCTGGTCAGAAGTCTCAATTCTTCTGGTGTAATACCCAGATTGGCAGCGATGGTGTCTGCTGACAGCCCTGCCTTAAAAAGCATTCCGACAGAACTCTTCAACTGAGCATCTTTTTCAGCCATCTGAGCTTTTGTTTCAGCCATCTGGGCTTTTGTCTCAGCCAGTTCTTTATTTGTAGCCAGAAGTTCCGTGTCGCGGTCTTCTATGATGGAGAAATACTCATCCTCCACGTTCATCTCATGACGTACCTTGGCATCGGCAGCAGCGGCGGTAAGCCGGTGAACGATACGCAACATCTCAGCATCGTCCTCATATTCGGTCTCCTCCAGACTCAGTGTCTGCTGGTTGTCACCATTCTGGCGTGACTGGTCAAACACGCTCAGCACTCTGTCCAACCTGTTGCCTGGGCGGACGTGCAGACGTGGTATCTGCACAATGATACTGTCGTGGGGCAGGCTGTCGACAAACGGGTTGGGCAATCCTTTCGTCACGACCTGTCCGTCATAGTCGTATGACTGACGACGAACATACAGTACAGGCTCTTCTATATCACCCACCTTATGTCCCAGCAGGTATACTGTCACCATTGGGATTGCGTATGCGC
This sequence comes from uncultured Prevotella sp., assembly GCA_905236455.1. GTDB lineage: Bacteria > Bacteroidota > Bacteroidia > Bacteroidales > Bacteroidaceae > Prevotella. The sequence goes on from CAJOPT010000113.1 coordinate 19,640, forward strand.
CGCGACCTTCTGACAGCATGTTGGCTTTGTTAGCATATTGTGCGCCCAGATATTGACGGAAGCGCAGCGTCTCCGTAGGTAGCCAAGTCTTCTGTAGCTCTATCAGTATCAGGTGTTCTGAGCCGTCTGCCTCGCGCACTGTGGCACCGAAGTCGATACGGAATATGGATAGTCCCTTGCGACCGATATTGGTGTACTCGTTGCGGCGCTGTTCCACCTCAACGACCTCTTTCTGCAATAGGGCTGAGAGAATAGTCCTGGTTATGCGCTCATCTTCAAGCAGATACTTGAAGACAATGTCGTAGATGGGATTGGCAATTGTCGTCATCATTCTGTTCTTTAAGGATTCACTTGCAAAGATAATGCAAATCAAGCGCAATAAAGCTTGCTTTAAATTGCTGAGATGTAGCTTATCTTATGCAAAGATACGGATTCTTTCCGAAAGTGCCAAACATTCACGAAAGAAATCTTTAGTACGCTTTCACCAAGCTTCCATAAATCATGCGGCAAAAAATTTTCTGTCAAATCACTTTGCGGTCTCATGGTTATTCCTTATATTTGCAGAAAGTTGGACGATAACATCAAACGAAATAAAACTATTAACGAGGAATTATGAAATCATTTATCAAGCAGTTTTCCTGTATTTTATACATGCTGACATTGTATTTCAGCATGACAGGTTGCAGCAGCGATGAAGACGAGACAATATCATTGGAGTACGGTAGCGTAAGAAAGATGGTTCTTGGCAAGTGGGTCGTTACAAGTGGCAATGGCAGCAGCACCAACCGTGTTCTGACATTCACGAGCGACGGATACTATACAGACTCATCCGATGGCGGCACCAAGAAACATTCCTGGAAGCTAAGCGGCTCTGACAGTAGCAGTGAGCCATATTATGGAGGCATCTATTTGGATGACACCTACTATGACATAAAGTCCTTGGGCGAAGGCTACTGGAAACTGGTCGACAAGAACGGCAACACCCTTAGGATGGACCGTAGTGGAGGCGAAAGCGATAACGGAAACAACAGTGGAGAAAGCGGTGGAAACAACGGAAATGACACAAGCTATCTTTCCTGTCCCGACTCCAACCACCCGCACATGATTGACCTTGGCTTACCGAGCGGCACTAAATGGGCTTGCTGTAACGTTGGAGCGACTGCCCCTGAAGGATATGGTGGCTACTATGCTTGGGGAGAGACAAGTGAGAAGAACGTGTATAACTGGGATACATATCAGTATGGTTTCTATGATTATGATGGTGACTTCAGTCAATTGGTAAACATTGGCACCGACATTGCCGGTACTCAGTATGACGTTGCTACGGCAAAGTTGGGCAGCGGCTGGGTGATGCCGTCACTTGCTCAGCAGGAGGAGCTTGTAAGCAACACTACTTCCGAGTGGGCAACCGTTAATGGTATTAATGGTCGCAAGTTCACTGGCAGCAATGGTAGTACCATCTTCCTTCCTGCCACGGGCAAGCGTTGGAGTAGCGATCTCTACAGCGTTGGCTCAAGCGGCAACTACTGGTCGTCTTCGCTCGACGAGAGCTACCCATACTACGCATGGTACCTCTACTTCAATTCGGGAGGTGTGAGCACGTACTACTTCGACCGCGGTCGCGGTCTATCTGTTCGCCCTGTGCGCAAGTAACCGGCTTGCCGCTTCGCTTGTCGAAGAATTGATTGCATCCTTTCCCCAAGGCGACCCAAGATAGCAGAGCGATTTTCTAAAAGCATTGATATTGTAATAGAAGATGTATGCTTTAGTCTGTCTATATGATAGCTCTACCAAGTCAATATCAATGCTATTCTAAAGCTAAAATTTTGCTTTTATGGGTTCCGTGTCACGTTTGCGTCACCGAGACACGCTAAAAATGTGGTGTGACGCGTGACACAAATTTACATTTTTCTGAAACTGTTTTTTGATTTACGTCAAAAAAACGGCAGGATAATAAAATCCGGGAAATAAAACTGATGCGTCAATGGAAAAACATATCTATCTTTGCACTCGGATAACAAAGCGAAAGAGATTATATTTTTTAGTATTTTAGTTTAAGGATAACGGGCTTGTGATAAGCCCCATTAAAAGAAAGGTAAAAAGATGAAAAAGATTGTTTTAGCTGTAGTGGCAGTGCTGAGTATGACTCAGGCATTTGCAGTTGAGAACACAACGACAGAGAATGGTTATGAGAATGCATACGAGATGAAGATTTCTACATCCTCGTTGAGCAACACCCTGAAACTGGACGGTGAGCAGACCGAGGCTGTCGAGTATGTCAACAGAAGGTTTGAGAGAGACCTCCGCAAGGCGGGCAAAGCTTCAGAAGAGCATCGCTCAGCAATGTTGAGCAAGGCTATCAAGAAGGATTTGAGCTACATGCACACCATTCTTAACCGTGAGCAGTATCAGAAATATTTGATGCTGTTGAATGCAACCCTTAACAACCGTGGGTTGAACAAATAAGTTTGAGAGAATAGAAGTTGAAATGGGAAAGCCGCAATATCCATAGTGGATTTGCGGCTTTTTTGTATTGTGCTTACTTAATTGCATAAATCAGGCTTTCCCTTCGGCCGCCGATTTTCAATTCTCACACTCAACAAAAGAAATATATTCCTTTTGCATTCGTTTTCTCGAAATTTTGTACCTTTGTCCCCATGAAGCTGAAGACCATCATAATACTCATCGCATACATGTTGGCATTGTTGCCTCTACATGCGCAGCACCTCGCAGGTGGAAAGCTGTCACCGTTCGTAGGCAGAATCCTACAGCAGCATGAGACCGATAGAAGTCGCAAGGCTCCGTCACAGAATCCGCTTGCCAGTGAAGCGTTTTTGACGGCATTCGTACGAGTTGAGGGTGATGCGGAGTCGCTTTTTGAGGAGTACAATTGTAAAGAGCTGGCAAGGTTTGGGAATATCTATATTGCGGGAATACCAATAAATAAACTCGGAGCTTTGTCGCTACGTAAGGAGGTTTGCCGGATTGAGGCAGGACCACGTTGTACGGCACAGATGGACTCTGCCGCAATACTCACACATGCTATTCCTGTTTACGCAGGCTCAGCCTTGCCCCATGCCTATACAGGTAATGGGGTCGTGATGGGAGTGCAGGACGTAGGGTTCGACCTAACCCATCCTACGTTCTATGGCGGCACGCCGCGGGGTTACCGTATAAAGGCCTTTTGGGACCAGTTGTCTGTTGACACACTCAATAGTACCCTTTACGTAGGCAACGACTATACCACCGAGAATGATATCCTTGCCTATGCGCATTCACGCGATGCCCATCTTTTGTCGCATGGCACTCATACGGCAGGCAGTGCGGCAGGATTCAGCTATCCCTATCGTGGCATGGCTTTCGAGAGTGATATCTGTCTGGTGTCGAATGCAGTCTCTAACGATGTGGAGCTTATAGACAGTATAAACCTTTATAAATATACAAGTGCCACAGATGCCTTGGGGTTCAAATACATCTTCGACTATGCGGAGAGTGTAGGCAAGCCCTGTGTCATCTCTTTCAGTGAGGGATCTCACGAGTCCTTTGACGAAGATGAGCGTCTTTATTTTGAGGTCTTGGAATCACTCACCGGACCAGGTCGTATTATTGTAGCCTCGGCAGGTAATATAGGACATACCACCACATATTTCCATAAGCCGCGAGGGGAGGAGTCAAAAGGCTCTTTTATCTATTCTGTTGACAGTACTATGGTGTTTCGTATAAAAGGCGACGCTCCTTTTACTATCCGTATGAAGGTATATACGAATAATATGGAGACTTTTGACATCACTTCGGACCAGATACTTGCCGCAGGTGAGAGTGAGTATATTGACACCCTGAACACATCAGACGGAAAATATATCATTGACGCGCTGGGATATAAATCCGCATACAATCCTCAGGAGCCTGTGTGTGTGATGCTTGTTAAGGCACCACATATATTAGGTGCGGGCACTTTAGTCTCGCTCGAGCTTGTCGGCAAGGATGCCGATGTGGAGTTCTATCGTTCTACCGGTGGCTTACGTACTGACCCCCGTGATCCGTCGATGACAGCCGGAGAGTATTCGCATAGCATACATACACCAGGCAGTGCTCCGGCGGTTATCTGTGTGGGGGCGACGACATACCGTAAAGGTGCCCTAAACTACAAAAACAACTGGAAGCCCCTTGATTGGGGGAATAGCGGTGAGCGTGCCCGTTTCTCATCGATAGGTCCGGCAGCTGACGGACGTGTCAAGCCCGATGTCGTGGCACCCGGTGTTTGTGTGATCTCATCCTACAGCAGTTATTTCATGGAGCATAATCCCACACATACAAGTATTGACTGGAATGTAAGCAACTTTGACTATAACGGACGTACATACGGATGGAATGCCATGACGGGAACATCTATGTCTACGCCTATTGTCGGCGGTGCTGTCGCATTGTGGTTAGAGGCTTGTCCTACTCTCACACCCGATCAGGTAAGGGAGGTGTTGAGTAAGACATGTCGCCATAATGATCCGTCGCTGACATATCCTAACAATTATTATGGATATGGTGAGATTGATGTATACGCAGGTCTTGTAGAGGTGTTGAAGATAAAGGCAAGCGGCTTGTCCTCCCTCCCTGTCAGTCACCCTGAAAATGTAAGTATAGCCTTGAATGGTAATCTTCTGTCATTGCAATGGGCAGAGCTCTCTCAAACCTCGTCAACTTTATATCTGTATGCTGTTAATGGTAATATGGTAGACAAGGTTCATATTCCTTCCGGATTACTGTCGTTTGATTTGAGCTTGGGTCATCTACCACAAGGTGTCTATGCCATTCATCTTGTTAGTGCCAGCCCAGGATGTTCTGGCTCAGAGATAATAAGGATTGGACATAGATAATCACTCTCATCATTATTAGGTATTTTTGCAAAACCCCTATTTTTAGGTATTGTATGATTGTGTTTTTACAATTACCTTTGCACCGGATTTAGTAATGTGTGACAGTGATAAACTTTTTAGATAATCAATCTTGTTCGCTAAATAAAATTCATAATGTTTTTGTATAATCATAGAGGGCTGTCCGTGAGGATGGTCCTTAATGTTTTAAGGCATAGAGGACAATTTCCTCAATGTTTATGCGCTACATTTTTATCCTTTTTACTTGCTAAATGGAAAAAATAGTTTATCTTTGTGCAAACAAATATATAATAGTAGAGTTTTATACCTGTAAGATGAGGAAATTCATAGAGTTCTTTAAGAGAGACCGTTTTGCGGTTATGGCTGGTGCGGAGCTGTTAGAGGTGCGCGAGGGCTATGCTAAGGCACGCATGCTTATTACATCCCAGCATCTCAATGGAGGAGATGTGTGTCAGGGTGGCGCATTGTTTACTTTGGCAGACTTGGCTTTTGCCGCTGCGGTAAACAGTCATTTGAAGCTTACATTCTCCACAACTTCAAGCATAACCTTTGTACGTTCTGTTGCCAAAGGATATGTATATGCAGAGGCAAATGAGATAGTGAACCATCATAGGATGCCTTTTGGTGAGGTGAGGATTACCGATGAACAAGGCAATCTGGTGGCTGTATTCACGTCAAGCGGTTATCGCAAAGATATACACATTGACACTCTTCAAGCGTGATACTATTTATTTATTGCAGGGATTATATTATGAGAATCCCTGCAATAAATTCTTGAGTGCTTATTCAGATAATTATCCGATGCTTGCCAAGGCGTTTTCGGATATGTACTTCAGGTTCTTGTCAATAATAGTCTGGCGAGCTTGTTCCGCCTCGTCAGTGCGGAAAATGAGAATTCCTTTGCCATTTAGCATAAACGTATACATATAAGTAATGCCTATGCCTGCTTCGCTGAATGCCTCGATAGCCTCGGCGGCACGTCCCGGGTAATTGTCAAGCTCCAGTGCAAAGACATCCGACAAAGCAACAGCGACTCCAGCTTTCTTCAGTTCCTCATGGGCACGAAGAGGCTCACTACAGATAATACGGTAGATACCGTATTCTGCGGTGTCGGCTATGGTTGACGCAATAATTTGTATTTCTGCCTGTTTCAGCAGATTGAGAACCTTGAGCAATGTTCCCGCCCTGTTCTCAATGAAGATAGATAACTGGTGAATAGTCATGATATTTGATACTTTTCTTAATTATGGTTTATAATTTTCGTTTGTCAATGACATGGGCACTCTTGCCTTGGCTGCGCTCAATGGTATTAGGAGCCTTGAGCTGCACTTTGGCACTAATGCTCAGCACACTCTTCAGTTTGGCAGAGAGCTTCTTCTCAAGGTTGGCAATGGCGGCTGGTGTGTCGAAGGTGTCGGTGAAGTATTCCTGACGTAGCTCTACCTGAACCTGTAAGGTGTCAAGATTATTTACGCGGTCTACTATAAGCATATATCGTGGCGCAAACTCTTTCATGCTGAGAACCACGCTCTCTACCTGTGATGGGAATACATTGATACCACGTATGATAAGCATATCATCACTGCGTCCCTCAATACGGCTCATGCGTACATTGGTCCTGCCGCAGTTACATTGTCCAGGCAAGAGTGAGCAAAGGTCACGTGTGCGGTATCGTAAAACCGGCATTCCCTCTTTCGTAAGGGTGGTGAATACCAGCTCGCCGCTCTGTCCGGCTGGTAGAGGCTCCAATGTGACAGGATTGATAATCTCCGGATAGAAGTGGTCCTCATTGATGTGTGAGCCATGTTGCTCTTGACATTCATAGCTGACGCTTGGTCCCATAATTTCGCTCAGTCCGTAAAGGTTATAGCCCTTCAACCCCAGCCGGTCTTGTATTTCTTGTCGCATACTCTCTGTCCATGGCTCGGCACCGAAGGCTCCTACTCTGAGCTTGATTTGTTCCTTGGTGATACCCATCTTGTCCATCGTCTCGGCAAGATAGAGAGCGTATGACGGTGTACAGGCGATACCTGTGATGCCAAGGTCGCGAATGAGCTTAAGGTGTTTCTCTGTATTACCTGTAGATGCTGGTACTACCGATGCTCCAATATGCTCAACTCCATTGTGCGCTCCCAAGCCGCCAGTGAACAGGCCGTAGCCATAACTTACTGAGAAGATGTCATCGCGGGTGACACCATATGCTGTAAGGCAGCGTGCCATACATTCACTCCATACGCCAATATCCTTACGTGTATATCCTACTATGGTAGGGTTACCTGTCGTTCCGCTTGAGGCATGAATACGGATAATCTCACTCTGTGGAGCTGCCTGTAATCCAAAGGGATAGTTGTCGCGCAAATCTTTCTTTGTAGTGAAAGGCAGCTTGGTAATGTCCTCAATAGTCTGGATATCATCAGGTCTGATGTCCATCTCTTGAAGCTTGTTACGATAAAAAGGTACGTTGTGGTAAACGTATTCTACTATTTTGTGAAGTCTCTTTCCTTGCAGAGCCCGCCTCTCATCTAAGCTCATGCACTCTTTGTTTGGATTCCAGATCATTTGTGTTGTGGTGTATAATTAGTAATTGGTTATTTATTGCCGTTTTCGGTAATTTGTTATCAGCGATGGCAAAATTAATAAATTGTGCTGAGGTGACAAAACGATTTGACAATAAAAATAAAAAATACGCTTTTCTTTTTTGTTTCGTCTGTATTTTATGCTATCTTTGCAGAAGAAAATCAAATTAGTTAAAACGATGGTAGATTATTTTATGCAGCATCTTTGGCAACTATGGGCATTGTTATCGCTTATTTGCCTTATATTGGAATTGACAAACGGTGATTTATACATCTTGTGCTTCTCTGTCGGAGCCTTGTTTGCAGTCTTTGCCGCACTACTGGGAGTAAGTGGCTGGATCCAAACCCTTGTGTTCGCCATCTTCTCGCTATTATGTCTATTCTTTGTGCGTCCCATAGCTTTGCGATGGCTTCACAAAGGAGAGGACGGACGTCTTAGTAACGCTGATGCTTTGGTCGGACGCATAGGGAAGGTGTCAGAGACAATCGCCACAGATGGTTATGGACGCGTTGCAATTGACGGTGATGACTGGAAAGCCACTTCGGTTGGCGGTTTTGAGATTAAGCAAGGTGAGCGTGTGAGAGTAGTCAGCATTGACAGTATTATCATTACTGTTGAGCCGGTAGAATAAGAAATTAGTAACCATTTAATATTTTCAATTATGGACATTGTATCATATGTATTGATTGCGGTTGTCGTACTTGTAGCTGTAATCCTTAAAAAGTCGCTGGTCATTATTTCACAGTCAGAGACAAAGATTATTGAACGATTGGGTAAATATTACGCTACTTTGAAACCAGGTGTAAATATTATTATTCCATTTATTGACAGGGCGAAGGAAATCGTCGCTCTTCATAACGGACGCTATGTCTATACAAGTAATATCGATTTAAGGGAGCAGGTGTATGATTTCGATCGTCAGAACGTAATAACGAAGGATAACATCCAGATGCAGATTAATGCCTTGCTGTATTTCCAAATTGTCGATCCGTTCAAAGCTGTGTATGAGATTAACAATCTCCCTAATGCGATAGAGAAGCTTACACAGACGACATTGCGTAATATTATTGGTGAGATGGAGCTCGATCAGACTCTTACCTCCCGTGATACCATTAACACGAAGCTGCGTGCGGTGCTTGACGATGCTACCAATAAATGGGGTATTAAGGTTAATCGAGTAGAGCTGCAGGATATCATGCCTCCTGAGAGTGTCCTCTCTGCAATGGAGAAACAGATGCAGGCAGAGCGAAACAAACGTGCGGTGATTCTTACCAGTGAGGGACAGAAACAAAGTCAGATCCTACAGTCAGAAGGTGAGAAGGCAGCTACTATCAACAAGGCTGAAGCTCAGAAGCAGCAGGAGATTCTTCATGCTGAGGGTGAGGCTCAGGCCCGCATACGTAAGGCAGAGGCAGAGGCGATAGCCATAGAGAAGATTACTTCGGCAGTTGGCAAGTCAACGAATCCGGCAAATTATCTGTTGGCTCAGAAATATATCCAGATGATGGAAGAGCTTGCCAAGGGTGACAAGACAAAGACAGTTTATCTGCCTTACGAGGCTACCAATGTCATGGGCAGTATCGGAGGTATTAAGGAACTGTTTAAGAGTACTGACTGATTTTTGGAAGAAACCTCTTTCGTATATGAAGATATGCATATTTGCTGGTGCCCGACCTAACTTCATAAAAGTAGCTCCGGTAATCCGTGTTATAGAGAAGGCGGAAGAACAAGGACATGATGTCAGCTTCTCACTGGTATACGCAGGAAAGGAAGATGATCCTACTTTAGAAGGGTCTTTGTTTGCTGACTTGCAGATTCCTTCTCCGCATGTGTACTTAGGTGTGGACTGTGAGAACCTTAACGAGTTGACAGGTTTGGTGATGTCGAAGTTTGAGCACTATCTTCAGGCACATCCTACCGATGCCGTGATTGTTGTTGATGACCTTGCCTCTACTATGGCTGCCGCTATCGTCACGAAAAAACAAGGGTTGTTGCTGGCTCATATAGCGGCAGGCACCCGGTCCTTCGACATTACTATGCCAAAGGAGATAAATCGTCTGGTGATAGATGGTTTGTCGGACATCCTTTTTACAGCAGGGATGTCAAACAATTCTATAGCCAACAAGGAGGGTGCCGACCTGTCAAAGGTGTATATGGTAGGTAATATCCTTATAGACAATATCCGATATAACCAATCCAGGTTACAGCGTCCGGCTATTCTTGATGAGCTTCATCTTGCAGATGGCAGTTATCTGGTATTCACAATCAACAGAAAGGCTCTGCTTGCTGATATCTCCAATCTGAAAGAGATGGTGGCAGCCATTCTACGGGATTCTGGTGATATTGAGATTATAGCCCCATTGCGTGAGCCCGCCAGGACAATCGTTTCGTCTTTTGTGGATCAATGGGAACAATCCGGAGCCGATAACTCTTTGCACATGCATTTTATCTCACCACTTTCCTATCTTGAATTCGGATATCTCACGGCTAATGCCAAAGGTATTATTACCGACTCTGGTAATGTGGCGGAGGAAGCTACTTTCTACGGAGTGCCGTGTATCACTTTGAATAGCTATACGGAGCATATTGAGACCGTAAAAAAAGGCTCTAATGTGCTTGTGGGAGAGGATGCCGTGAAGTTGTCAGAAGCTCTTCAGCGGCTTAAAGCAGGGCAGTGGAAAACTTGTTCTATTCCAGACAGATGGGATGGCAGAAGTGCGGAACGTGTCGTTCAGATTCTATATGAGCGGCTAAAGCATCCTTCTCTCATTAATGGATAATTATACTTACCTGACGCAAGGACCTGTCCATCGTGTTATACTTACGATGGCTGTACCTACTATTATCTCTATGCTGGTGACAAGCTTGTATAACCTTGTCGACACATTTTTCGTTGGACAGCTGAATACGCAGTCAACGGCAGCGGTGGGTATTGTCTTTTCTGTCATGTTCTTTATCCAGGCAATATCATTCTTCTATGGTAACGGGTCTGGTAATTTCATATCCAGGGAGTTAGGAGCAAAGCGTAATGAGAATGCCAATAAGATGGCATCAACAGGTTGGTTCTATGCCTTCGTCACGGGATGTCTGATAATGGTTTCTGGTGAGTTGTTACTGGGGGATTTGTCGTTGTGGCTGGGTAGTACGCCGACGATACTGCCATATACTAAAGAATATCTCGGAATAATATTGTTAGGTGCGCCTTTGATGGCTTCCTCCTATTGCTTGAACAACCAGATGAGGTTTCAGGGTAATGCGAGGTATGCAATGTATGGTATCGTTTCTGGTGCCGTTATAAATGTTGTCCTTGACCCTCTGTTGATATTCGGTTTTGATATGGGAATCTCAGGTGCGGCATGGGCTACCGTTATTGGACAGTTGGTTAGTATGTGTATTCTTTTACGTTTATCGTATAACGGTAAGAATATTCCGATAAAGTTGCGGTGGATTTCCTTCGAATGGCGCTTTATCCGTGAGATTATTGCAGGAGGAACCCCCTCATTGTCGCGACAAGGTCTGGGGTGTATCGCAACTATGATGCTTAATATAGCGGCAGGTGTCTATGGTGATGCGGCGATAGCCGGAATGTCAATAGTCAATCGTATAACGATGCTGATTATGTCTATCGTAGTAGGACTTGGACAAGGCTTTCAGCCGTTCTGCGGTTTCTGTTATGGCGCCCGTCTATATGACCGCTTGCGTCAGGGCTACTGGTTTTGCGTAAGGGTAGGCACTGTGTTCCTTATTGTCGTTGGTGCCATTTGCTTTGTATTTGCCAATGAGACGATAGCCATGTTCCGTGACGATGCGGCTGTCATCGCTGTAGGCGTTGTCGCTTTGCGTTGGCAGTTGGTTACATATCCTTTGAATGCTTTGATAATGACAAGTAATATGATGATGCAGACTATTCGGAAACCATGGCGTGCCAATATTCTGGCAGCGGCTCGGCGTGGTTTGTTTTTCATTCCCCTTATAATTGTCTTGCCACATTTTTGGGGATTGTTTGGTGTTGAGATATGTCAGGCTGTCAGTGATGTGTTATCATTCATGCTGACACTCCCGATAGTATGGAGCGGTTTCAGAGATATGCGTATAGACCAATTGCGGTTTAATAAAGATGTATAGCTAATAATGATGAGAAAGACAATACCGGTAGTGGGAATGGCATGCTCGTCATGCTCGTCTCATATTGAGAAAAAACTTAATTCGCTCAATGGTGTGATGTCGGCGGAAGTGTCTTTGGTCGGGCGCTCTGCACAGATAGAATATGATGATTCTGTTATTTCTCTTGACGACATGAAACGGGAGATTAATGCTATAGGCTTTGACTTAATCATAGAGGAAACCCGTTCTGTGGAAGAGATTGAGCGACGTGAGTATGTTCGTTTACGAAACAGGACAATCCTTTCGTGTTTGATAGCCATATTAGTTATGGCGATCTCCATGAGGTGGATAGATTTGGGCAGTCGTGACATTGTTAATCAGACCGCCTTGCTATTATCACTTGCCAATATAGTATTCTGTGGACGACAGTTTTTCGTTAATTCATGGAAACAGGCATGCAATGCTATGTTCAGCATGGACACATTAGTGTCTTTGTCTACGGGTGTTGTCTTTTTGTTTAGTTCCTTTAACACCTTTTTTGGGGAAGCCTACTGGGGGCGTTATGGTATGGAGTGGCATACATATTTTGACGCCTCTGTCATGATAATAACATTTGTTCTTGCAGGAAGACTGTTGGAAGAAAAAGCAAAGAGCAGCACAGCTGACAGTATCCGGAAACTGATGGGATTGCAGCCTACTACGGCAAGAGTTGTTATTGATGATAATGTTGAGGAGGTTCCATTGTCAACCGTCTCTATTGGTGATGTGTTGGAGGTGCGTCCAGGCGACAGAATTCCTGTTGACGGAATGGTTTCATGGGCGAATAGTTATATGACAGCGGAGGGGGCTTACGTCGATGAGTCCATGATCTCCGGTGAGCCAGTGCCGGTGTTGAAGCAACGTGGCAGTAAGGTGCTTGCAGGTACGGTATTGCAACAAGGCAAGCTGCGTTTTCGTGCAAGTCAGGTAGGTGAGCACACAGCCTTGGCACAGATAATAAGTATGGTACGTCAAGCACAGAGCAGTAAGGCACCAATGCAGCGTATCGTTGATAAGGCGGCACGTGTTTTTGTTCCAGTGGTTGTGTCATTGTCAGTCGTGACGTTCTTGGCGTGGTGGCTCTTCGGAGGTAATAGCTGTCTTCCACAAGCAATTCTCTCTGCGGTATCGGTATTGGTGATTGCTTGTCCATGTGCTATGGGGTTAGCTACTCCTACGGCATTGATGGTTGGTATAGGTAAGGCTGCTCAGAAGAATATTCTCATCAAAGATGCGGGAGCCCTGGAGAAAATTCGCAATATTAATGCTATGGTGATAGACAAGACTGGTACGCTTACTATTCCAAATCAAACTATTGACTTTACTAAGGCGGATTCAATACCTTATGAGGAGAGGGAGCAGTTGAAGCCGCATGTGACTGAGGCAATAGCGCAGTTGAATGATTTGGGTATAGAGGTCTTTCTCATGAGCGGCGATAAGGATGATGCTGTGCGTTATTGGGCTGAGAAAGCTGGCATTAGTAATTATCAGAGCAAGGTACTGCCTGACGACAAAGCCAGCCTTGTGAGGCGTTTGCAAGAGAACGATAAGGTCACATCTTCGAGCAGAGGTCTTATTGGTAAATGCTTTATCGGTCTTCGTCAGAAAAGGAATATCGTTGCAATGGTTGGTGACGGTATTAATGATACTCAGGCATTAGCATTGGCAGATGTCAGTATTGCCATGGGCACAGGTACAGACGTCGCAATGGATGTGGCTCAGATGACCTTGATGAGTGATGACCTCCGACGCCTTCCTGAGGCAGTACGCTTAAGCCGTAAAACAGTGTCTATGATTTGGCAGAATCTGTTTTGGGCTTTCATATATAATATTGTATGTATTCCTCTTGCTGCAGGTTTGCCTTATGCTTTTGGCATTCATTTGCAAATAACTCCTATGTGGGGTAGTGCATTGATGGCGTTCTCCAGTCTGAGCGTAATCCTTAACAGTCTGCGGTTAAAGTTAGTGGAATAAGCAAGCGAAAAATATACAAAGGCTACCTTACCGGGTAGTCATAGCGGTGGTAGTCATAGAAAGAATTACGTTGCGTAGGAACGTGGTCGGCTTCTACTTGTATTTCAATATAGTTGTGGTTGCCCCATTCATATCGTACACCTCCTCCTATACGATCCATAAACCGGCTGTTCATTATCGTAGGGTTATATGGGTTGTATGGTGAATAAGGGACACGGGTATAATATGGTGACCAGCCCTCGTTGCTCACATTGCCACTGTTGAATGCTTTCTGGACAAAAGCATATGCGCTCCAATGCTCATTAATACGGTAGTTTATTAGGGCATTGATGCCAGCTACGGTATAATTATCTCCTTTCCATGTGACATTATCCAGATAGCCTCCTAAATACAATGATGTCTTTGGAGACAGACTTGTAACGTATGTAAGTGAGATGTCTTGAGTGAAACCTACACCGCTGACTCCGCCACCGGAGTTAGCGAAAACTGATGTTCCAAGACTCGTATTCAGTCCATAGTGTAAAGGATAGAATCTTGTGTATTCCTCCTGAGCGTCTACGACCGAACAGAGACATAGAATTATAGCTATCGTCAGTATTTTCCTCATTGTGTTACTGTCATTTTTCTACTTTCATTATCAGTGGAGGGTCTGTGCTAAACTTGAAAACCGTTTTTGAATGGAATTCTTTGCCTGGACGTAGCACAGTTGACGGGAATTGTGGACGGTTGGGAGAGTCCGCAATGTGCATTGTCTCAAGGCAGATCGCGGAGCGTCGCTGATATTTTATTCCGTTCTTTCCAATCTGATTACCCTTCAATCCGTTGCCAGTGTAGATTTGAATGGCTGGCTCTGTAGTATATACTGTTAAAGTCCGTCCGCTTTGTGTGTCATACAGTATGGCTGCGGGCTTCTGCAAATTACCAGGATGGCGTAGAATATATGTATGGTCATAGCCTCCAGTGACAGCCAGCTGTGGATGATCGCGGTCTATGCGCTCTCCAATCTCATGAGGCTTCTTGAAGTCAAAGGGTGTGTGTGCCACAGCCATGACGTTGCCGTCTACATTTTTGTTTTTATCGTATGTGGCAATCTCTTTGCTGTCTATCCATAAATGTTGTGTGAGAATAGTCCTGGAGAGGTCGCCAGATATATTGAAGAAGCTATGATTACTGAGATTCAGTACCGTAGGCTTGGTTGTCGTTGCTTTGAAGTCGATATCAAGCGTGTTCTGATCGGTGAGGGTATAGGTGAGGATAACGGTAAGCTCACCTGGAAATCCATTCTCTCCATCAGGTGATATGTAACGCAGCTTAATGCGTTGGTTGTCGACCTCACAGACATCCCATACGCGGTTTTGGAATCCAGGCTTTCCACCATGTGAGATATGTCCCTTTCCGTCATCCTGCAACATGTACACTTTACCATCCAAGGTAAAGTACGGTCCCTTTATTCGTCCTATGTATCGTCCCACCGTAGCACCGAAATTCTGTCCTTTGGTGTGATAGTCCATCACGTTGTCATATCCAAGTACCACATCTTCCATTCTGCCATTCCAGTTAGGAGCCATCAGTGAGACAAGTCTTGCGCCATAGTTCGTGACGCATGCCTCCATGCCGTTAGAATTGGTGAGTGTGTAAAGTGCGGTTTCTTTGCCGTCTATTGTCTCATGGAATTTCTCTGGCAGCAATCCAGACTTTGTCTGTGCGGTGATTTGCGCAGACATAATGGCGGGTATTGCCATCAATAGAATTATAAGGTTTTTCCTTATTGTTCTCATAATTAATTATCAGATGGTTCTGCAAAGATAATGCAAATCGAATACAATCAAGCTTGCTTGAAATTGTTGAGATGTAGCTTATCTTCTGCAAAGTTATTCTAAATTTCATAATTAAGCAAGTTTTTTGTATTTTTATTTGCTAAGTAAGAATAAAATTTCTAACTTTGCACGCTTTTCCTTTTTTAAAAGGTTAAACAATCTATTACCGCTAACTATTAAAGATTAAGAATAATGGCAAGAAGAAAATCATTTGAGTTTTATGTAAGATGGAGTGTCGCTATGCTCCTTTTGTTATCGTTCTCTATGAATGTTGGTGCTGTTCCTGCAAAGCCAGGACTGACACGAGTATTGAAGTTGACTGATGGCACGACAGTAACAGCACGTCTTGTCGGTGATGAGCATGGTCACTATTGGCTGGCAGAGAATGGAAGTGCTTATCTTCAGAAAGAAGGTACAGACCTTTTCCAGTTGGCTGATGCCACAGCTATAAAAACAAAAGCTAAGCTACGTCGCCAGAAGGCAAATTCGCAGCACATGAAGCGGTTGTCACCGAAAAAGGTTGGAACGGTAGGCAATTATACTGGTCAGAAGAAAGGATTGGTTATCTTGGTTAATTTCTCTGGCTCCTCATTTAAGTCATCGAATAATGTTGCCCTATACGAGAGGATTGCCAATGAGCCGAACTTCTCATACGGTAGCTTCAAAGGTTCTATGTATGACTATTTCTATGCGCAGAGCGAGGGTCAGTTTGAGCTGACTTTCGACATAGTAGGACCAGTAACCGTCTCGAAGTCTGCATCATATTATGGCTCTAACGACTATCAAGGCAATGATAAGTATCCAGGCACAATGGTTGTTGAGGCTGTAAATCTTGCTGACGAGTACGTTGACTATAGTGACTATGACTGGGACGGTGACGGAAAGGTTGACCAGGTATACGTCATCTACGCAGGAAAGGGTGAGGCTGATGGCGGCTCGTCATCAACGATATGGCCTCATGCCTGGACATTGTCGGAGGCAGCATATTCTGGTGATGGTAGCGGTCCTGTGACACTCGATGGCGTCACCGTTGACACATACGCATGCGGTCCGGAGCTTGACGGCACTTCTGGTACCATCGCAGGTATCGGTACAATGTGTCATGAGTTCAGCCACTGTCTGGGCTATCCTGATTTCTATGATATTGACTATAGTGGCGGTCAGGGTATGGGCAACTGGGATCTCATGGATAGCGGCTCTTATAATGGTGATGGCTATCAGCCGGCAGGATATACAAGCTATGAGCGTTGGGTGGCAGGCTGGAAGGAGCCTATAGAGCTTACCACCACTACAACAGTGGAAAATCTTAAAGCACTGCAAAATGGTGGTAGCGGATATATTGTTTATAATAAAGGTAACCAAAACGAGTACTTCCTTCTGGAGAACAGGCAGAAGGTAGGGTGGGACGCCTCTATTCCAGGGGCGGGCTTGCTGATCCTACATGTTGACTATAACGAGTCTGTTTGGGAGAGCAACCAGCCGAACGATGATCCAAACCATCAGCGTATGACATGGATACCTGCAGATAACAAGTATCATGGCATGGTGAACGACCCCTTCCCATATGGTAGCGTCAATTCTTTTAGCAAGTCATCAACACCAGCGGCTAAATTCTACAATAAGAACATTGACGGTACTTACTATCTGGATTCCTCTATAGAACAGATAACGCAGAATAGTGACGGTACAATTTCGTTCAAGTTCATGGGTGTCTCAAATGTCTCCATGCCAAAGTTTACGCCAAATGCCGGTGTATATTCTGAGTCTCAGGATGTGACTATCACATGTGATACAGAAGGTGCCACGATTTATTACACGACTGATGGGACTGAGCCTACAACAAGCAGTACGGAGTATACTGCTCCGATAACAGTTGAGACAACCACCACAATCAAAGCTATCGCCTTCAAGGATGGTGAGCAGAGTGATGTGGCAACAGCTAAATATACAATCCGTTCGAATAATGGAACTATTGCGACGACATATAAGCGTGTAACAGCAATAAGTGAGATGGAATCTGGCAAGAACTATATCATCGCTTGTGGCTCAAAGAAAACAGCGGCTGGCGCTTTGAACAATACATATCTAAATTCTGTGACTGTTACAGAAAACGATGATATAATAACTATAAATGACGATGTGACAGTGTTTATACTGGAAGGCAGTGGCAGTAATTATACTATAATGAACCAAGATGGTGAGTATCTATATGCCTCAGAAGCAAAGAAATTGGCTTATGGTCAGAACGAGGCTACATGGACTCTGTCTGATGGCGATAATGGAGTAATCATGTCGTATGGAAACTACGGCACTATGCGTTATAACTCTACGAGCCCACGTTTTACTACTTATACATCAAATCCTTCTGCCAGTATGATAAATGCCAACCTCTATATGGAATATGAGGAGACGCCACCAACACCAGACAAGACGGATATTACTCTGACATTCAGTGAGGAAGAGCTGGAAGGTGTCGTTGGAGAGGACTTTACGGAGCCGCGGCTAATCGTTGAGCCGGCAGGAGTCGCAATAACGGTAACTTATACAACCAGCGATGCTGATGTTGCAACTGTAGATGAGACTACAGGTGAGGTTACTCTTGTGGGCGAAGGCGATGTGTCGATAACGGCTTCTTTTGCAGGCGATGATCTTTATAATGCAGCTGAAGCTTTCTATTCTATCACTGTTGTTAAAGCACCAGAGCCGGAATACGTGTCTGTTGAGGTCGGAGAGACTGGATATACTACATTATATTATGGTGAGGTAAGTCTTATTGTTCCTGAAGGAGTCACTGCATATACATGTTATGTGGATGGCGCTAAGCTTGAGAAGGGAGAATATTTCTATACATCTGATATTATACCTGCAAGCACAGGTGTCATCGTTGAGGCAGAGCAGGGAGCATACCGGTTCCAGGTTGTAAGTTCTGACCCTACAGCTCTTTCTGTAGGTAAGCGTGCTTCTGGTAACGCAAGTAATATGCTTATGGGTACAGATCTCGACGAGATGACTGTTGGTGCTGATGCTCAGGATTATAAGTTCTATAAGCTCTCTCTTCCATCTGATGGCGGCGACGCTTCTGCGATTGGCTTCTATTATGGTGCTGTTGACGGTGCCGCCTTTACAAACAAGGCTCATGAGGCTTACCTCTGTATATTGGCAGAAAACGCCAAGGAGTATTATCGTCTTGATGGTAGTGTGCCGACAGGTATTAACGGTGTTGTTAAAGAAAGTCTGCAGAAAGATGTTTATTCTGTCACAGGTATACGTATGATGGCGGGTAAGACATTACCTCATGGACTTTATATCGTCAATGGAAAGAAAGTGGTAGTTAAATAGGGTCTAACAATAAGAATCTGGTATGGAAAAGAAGTCTTTCTTTTGTGCTTTGGCACTTATAGCTGTATGTGGCAATGTTTGGGCACAGGGACCTAACAACTCTGGCATATATTATAAAAATGCTGACGGGAAGAAAGGATCTGCATTGAAAGCAGCTTTGACTACTATTATATATCCGCATCATAATGTAGGATATGACGGGTTGTTCAGTGCCTATGAGAAAACAGACAAGCGGACAGATGGGAAAGTGCGTGACTGGTATTCATGTACGACCAACTATAACTTCTCTGATCATGGTTCTTATAAGAAAGAGGGTGACTGTTATAATCGAGAGCATACCGTACCACAAAGCTGGTTTGGTAGCGGAGAGATAAAAAGTGATGTCGTTCAGGTGGTACCTACCGATGGATATGTAAATAACCGGCGTTCTAATTTTCCCTTCGGAGAGGTGAGCTCAATTACCTATCAGTCCAATCAGGGATACTCGAAGCTTGGATCGTGCAAGACAACAGGATATAATAGTACTGTTTTTGAGCCCAACGATGAGATAAAAGGTGATATAGCACGTATATATTTCTATATGGTTACTTGTTATGCCTCAAAGGCGGCTGGATGGGGACACGATGTCTTCTCACAAGATAACCTTGGATTTGAGACGTGGGTTCTCAACATGCTAATGCGATGGTCAAAGCAAGATCCTGTCGATGAGGTTGAGACTGCTCGTAACCTTGCCGTTTATGAGACACAAAATAATCGTAACCCGTTTGTTGACTATCCTGGATTGGAAGACTATATTTGGGGAGACAAGACGGATATGCAGTTCAGTTACGACAATTATGAAGGTGGTGGCAGTGGGGGAGTAGTGCCAACTGTTGCCATGCCGGTGTTCTCACCTGATGAGGGCACATATTATAATCAGGTAGAGGTAAGTATCTCGTGTGCTACTGAGGGAGCGACAATTTATTATACCACGGATGGCTCTGTTGCCACAGAGCAGAGCATACCTTATGAGCAGCCGTTTGTACTGACAGAGACTTCTACAGTCAGGGCTGTCGCAGTAAAAGAAGGAGTAACAAGCTATCAGGCAATTGCTTCATATCGTATTACTGACAGTGACCCGGGAGATGAGACTCCAGAAGAAGGAACGGTGCTCTTCTGCGACGATTTCTTTAATACATCCTTTGGCGGACCGATTTCCAGTCATACTGAAGACTTGACCGGCTCGTTAAATGGCGTTAATGTAACCTATTCCCTTGGCGGTGGCTCAAACCGTTATTGTAATAGTGAGCAGATTCGTTTGTATCCTGGCAATAGCCTGACTATCAGCGTTACGCAAGGTATGATTTCTGAACTGGAATTTGTTGTTGTCTCAGGATCACCAAGCAATGACCTCGTCGTATCTGGACGGAGCCTTACTGATGCCAAATGGACGGGCAATGCCCAAAGTGTTAAGGTAGAGCTTGGTACGGGCAAACATATCAGACTCTCTGGCGTAAAGGTGAAATTGGCTGGCAGCACTGGAATAGATAATGTTGACTCCTCTTCTCTCTCAGGAAAGCGAGTTGTTTATAACCTCCAGGGACAGCGTGTCGCCAATCCTACAAAGGGTATGTATATTGTTGACGGAAAGAAAGTTATTATAGAGTAACAAGAAGAAAGTGAGGGGGCAATTGCCCCCTCACTTTCTTCTTGTTATAATAAATTATTTATAGTGCCTTTGCAAACTCACGACCGTATTCCACACATTCATCAATAGCCGTTGTATCTGGTACCCACAGCTTGGCAATACCGTCGTTAACAAGTTCGAATCCTGCTTCCTGAAGCTTGCTGCTGATCTGCTTGACAGAACCTCCTCCCCAACCGTATGAGCCGAATGCTGCAGCCTTCTTTTGCTTGAACTTCAAACCACTGATGAGCTCAAGCAATCCTGCAATTGCAAACGAATGACCATTATTGATTGTCGGTGAACCGACGAGGACAGCTTTTGAATGGAATATTTCTGTTGCCACGTCGTTTTTGTCATCATGAGCAATATTCTTGATGATAACGGTAGTGTCGGGTGATACCTCGCGGATACCCAAGGCGATAGCTTCTGCCATCTTTCTTGTAGATTGCCACATTGTATCATAGACAATAGTTACCTGATTCTCTTGATAAGCGTTAGCCCATAACTGGTATTTCTCAACAATCTGCATCGGATTATTCTTCCAGATTACACCATGACTTGGACATATCATCGTCATTGGTAGCTGCATGGAAAGAATCTGCTGTATCTTCTTTGTTACTAATGCGCTGAATGGGCTAAGGATATTGGCATAGTATTTCTCTGCCTCATACATAAGTTCTGCCTCGCAGACGGCACTGTTGTAGAGTGACTCTGTGGCGAAATGCTGACCAAAGCCGTCGTTGGAGAACAGGATGCCACCGTCACCGTCGAAATAGGTAAACATTGTATCCGGCCAGTGTAGCATAGTAGCCTCAATAAAGGTCAGTGTCGTCTCACCCAATGACAGGGTGTCGCCAGTCTTGACATTAACGAAGTTCCAATCCTCATGGAAATGTCCTCGGATAATAGCCTCACCCTTCTTTGTGCAATAGATGGGGGTGCCGGGAATCTCACGCATCAGCTCAGGAAGTGCGCCACTATGGTCAATCTCGTTGTGGTTCATTATGATATAGTCAATCTTAGAGAGGTCTATCTCCTTCTTAAGCCTTGCTACAAACTCATGGTCATAGGGCTTCCAAACAGTGTCAATAAGTGCCACCTTCTGGTCTCTTACGAGGTATGAGTTATAACTTGAACCGCGATGTGTAGAGTACTCATCGCCGTGAAAGCGTGTCAGCTCCCAGTCAACTTTGCCGACCCAGCTTACTTTTGTAGAAATCTGTTTTGCCATGTCTAAAAATACTTTTGTTTGTTTTTAATTTGCCACAAAGTTACAATTAAGCGAGAAAAATACAAAATTTGCGTGGGCGAAAAATGTAATTTGTGAAAAAATAACCGTAGTTTGTGCAAAACTTGTAAAGTTTTTTTTCGTATCTTTGCAAAATAGAATATAAAGTATGGACATAAACGAAAAAACAATAGGAAATGAAAAGGAAAATGTTGATGACTGTGATGATGCTGGTGGCGTCCGCAGTAACCTTTGCACAGTCGAAGGTGTATTATACAAAAGAGATTACTCCAGAGTCATTAGTGAGAATCTATAAGGCTCTCGGCGTTGATGCCAAAGGTAGGGTTGCGGTGAAGATTTCTACTGGTGAAGGTGGAAACACTCATTATCTGAAACCTACACTGATACGTAATCTGGTTGATGAGGTGAACGGTACCATCGTTGAGTGTTGTACGGCATATCCTGGTACGCGTATGGATCCAAAGAAACATTGGGAGACAATTCATGAGCATGGCTTTGACAGTATCTTCGCCGTAGACTTGATGGATGAGTCTGGCAGTATCCGTATTCCTATTAAGGATAAAAAGCATTTGAAATATGACATCGTAGGTGCGCATTTGGCAAACTATGACTTTATGATAAACCTCGCACATTTCAAGGGGCATGCCATGGGTGGTTTTGGAGGTGTTCTTAAGAATGCCTCTATCGGAGTGGCTTCGACAACAGGTAAATGTTATATTCACTCTGCTGGCAAGACTGATGACCCACAGAAGGCATGGACGGCAGATTATCTGGCAGCCGGACCTACGCAGGACTCGTTTCTTGAGTCAATGGCAGCTGCCGCACAAGCCGTACACAATTACTTTAATGGCAATATATTATATATTAACGTGATGAACAACATGTCTGTCGATTGTGACTGCGACGGTAATCCTGCCAAGCCAGAGCTTAAAGATATGGGAATTATGGCATCGCTCGATCCTGTGGCTCTCGACCAAGCTTGCCTTGACAAGGTATTCAACTATAACGGAAAAGCTGGTGATGATAATAAGCCTTTGATAGAGCGTATCAACCGCCAGCATGGTACTTATATTACCGATTATGCGGAAAAGATAGGGTTTGGCTCAAAGAAATACATTATAATCAATCTCGACGAATAATGCGAAGACTTTATACCGTGCTTGTGGCTCTGACAGCTACAAGCACTTTCTTATATGCTGATAAAACATTGTCTATGAGTCTGTCGCCACAGACGACAGACTCCCGTCCGTGGCGGGAGTCTGATAAAACATTGTCTATGAGTCTGTCGCCACAGACGACAGACTCCCTTACTTTGAGAGAAGTGGTAGTCACAGGCTCACGCAATGTTGTTGACATTCGCCATCTGCCCATGACGGTAACCGTGATAGGACGTGAGACACTGACGCAACAACAGTATACAAATGTGTTGCCTACAGTAATGCAACAAGTACCAAGCCTTTTCGTCACAAGCCGGTCAATAATGGGATATGGGGTCTCAACGGGAGCTGCCGGAGGCATAAACATGCGTGGCATAACAGGTGGGGCAGGACAGCTGCTCGTGCTTATTGACGGGCATCCGCAATATAATGGCATATATGGGCATCCCATCTCTGACAGCTATCAGACTCTGATGGCTGACAGGGTGGAAGTCTTACGTGGACCAGCATCTGTGCTTTATGGAAGCAATGCTATGGGTGGCGTACTGAACATTGTTACCCGCTCAATGCATGGTGATGGCGTGAAGACACACCTGAACCTTGGAGCTGGCAGCTACGGTACCATGCAGACAGAAGCCTCAAACCAGGTACGTAGCGGTAAGTTCAGTAGTACTGTCTCTGCGCAATATGGACGTACTGATAACCATAGACCTCGAATGGGATTCGAGCAGTATGGCGGCTACATGAAGCTGGGTTATGACTTCACGCCTCACTGGAATGCCTATGTTGATGCGGATATCACTCATTTCAATGCCAGTTATCCTGGTGCAGAGAGTAGTCCGATGTATGACGCGGATCAATGGATAACACGTGGAGTGGTGTCGGCTGCTCTTGAAAATCATTATAACAATACAAATGGTGCCTTGAGTGTGTATTCTAACTTTGGACGCCATAAGATAGATGACGGCACAACAGATCCAGATAACCCTACACAGCGATTCTTCCGCTCAAAGGATGCGCTGACAGGTGTCTCTTTGTATCAGAGTGCTCGGATGTTTGAGGGTAACAGGCTGACCTTAGGCGTTGACTACCAGCACATCTATGGTAATGCCTACTATACATCGAAGCAGACGGGCGAAATCTTGGATACTCCTAACAAACAGAGTGGGAGAAGCTATCGTAATGAGATTGCCATATATGCAGATTTTAGGCAGGATATCGTGACATGGCTTACCGTTGATGCGGGACTGCGCTTTGATAATCATAGTGTTACCGGGACAGAGTGGATACCACAAGCTGGAATTGTGGTCCGTCCAATGGCGACTGGCGAGATAAAGGTTATGGCAAGTAAGGGCTTCCGTAATCCTACAATGCGGGAGATGTATCTGTATCCTCCATCAAATGAGGAGCTGGAGCCTGAGCGGATATGGAACTATGAGCTTTCATGGCGGCATCGCTTGGAGACATTCTCGTATGGCACAAATTTGTTTTATATTAAAGGCGACAACATGATTCAAACCGTGAATCGTAAGAATGTAAATACAGGAGAGATAGAGAACTATGGTATGGAACTGGAGGGACAGTGGACGATTAGTCGGCATTGGAGCCTTACCACTAACCATTCATTACTGCATATGAAAAATAAGGTTGTCGCTGCTCCTGAGTATAAAGGATTCCTTGGCGCGAGTTTCCGTAATGGCAAATGGAGTGTTGTCACCGGTGCTCAATACATAAACAACCTTTATACAGAAATTGGCGATGCCGAGACAAAGGAGAGTTTTTTCTTATTGAACGCCACGGTAGGGTATGCTCTTTATGACAATTTGAATCTATGGCTGCGTGGCGAGAATCTGTTGGCTCAACGATATGAGATAAATCTTGGCTATCCCATGCCGCGTGCTACCTTCATGGGAGGGGTGAACATTAATTTCTGAAATATATGCCGCACATAAAATGTGTTTGCTAAAAACCAGTTTTAGAAAAATGTAAATTTGCGTCACGCGTCACACTTTGTGCAAAGATGAAAGTAATCTTTAGTTTCCTGCTTGGTTGGATTTGCAATCCAACCGTATTGAGTATTAGCATTTGTAATGCTAAATAACAACTTTTATCA
>CAJOPT010000114.1 GCA_905236455.1 uncultured Prevotella sp.
GACGCAAATTTACATTTTTCTAAAACTGGTTTTTAGCAGACGGCACGATCTCCTGTGCTACACATTTGGTTAAAGCTTTAGCAAGACTCTAAGCAGGTTGCCTACGAGCACTCGCTCAAGGTATACCGTGACAACCTCGTCACGATGGGATATGCCCATGACGAAGGCTTCAGCAAAGGGCGCGCCAAGGGCAAGGCAGAAGGTCTTGCCGAGGGACTTGCCATGGGTGAGGCAAAAGGAATGGCAAAAGGCATCGCGGAAGGCAAAGCGAAAGGTCTTGCGGAAGGTAAAGCAAAAGGCATCGCCGAAGGTAGTCTCCAAAGAGCATTAGAGATAGCCCGCAACATGAAAGCAAGTGGCATGGATATCGAGCAGATATCCCGTATTACGGGACTAAGCAAGGAGGAGATAGAGCAGGAATAGTCACTCATCCCATACTGATGGGGACGAAGGCATGTCATCCGGCTTGGCAAACACCTGGTCGTCGGAAGTCACATGCGGTGCCGTGTCACCGTCACTCACCGGCAGGCTCTCGCCAAGCAGCTGCCCAACGTCTGTGCTGAGCAGCTTTATTGCCGGCCTATGGTATATCCCCCTCATGCTTTTATCACAGCTCACGGTATATTGAGCATTACAGTATATTCTTCCCATATCAGTCACCATTATTTCACCAGCACCTTCTTGCCGTTGGAGATATACACACCCTTCTTTAAGTTTTCAGAGCATACCCTCCTTCCGTCAATAGTGTAGATACCTTGTGAATAAGAGTTCCGCATCATTGCGGCATCAGTTACGACAGCAGGAGCGCCGATACCTGTTGTATTGAAGTCCAGCGACACGCCGCCATCCTTGGCATCCGTCCCACCGTCCAGTGCGAGGTAAGCCTTGTGAGCCCCGACGGTAACCCCGGGGTCAGCGAAGTACAGTCCCGCGCCGTTGAGGTTTGACAGCACATAGATGTTGTCACCATCCTGTACGGTGTAGCTGCCGCTGCCCGTACCAGTGAGGATGTTCTCCGTCACGTCATCACCCGGACCGCCGGTAGTCTGAGGGTTGTACGTACCGGCGGCACCTTTCAGTATCACACCGGTGTTCGCAGGCACCACCGTCACCTCACTCATGAGCAGGCTGCCGTTGGCATAACGGGTACCGATGAAAGCCTGTATGCCGCTGTCGCTGAAGTCCAGCGTGCGGGGCCAGCTGAAAGACGCATATCCCAGGTCAGACACCATGACATCAACAGACGTTGTCACGTCGTATGTCAGCTCAGCTATGTCGGGACCGCCCCCCATCTCATCCACGAGAGAGACGCTACGAATATATCCCGTCTGCACGCCGGTAGAGACCATATCGGTTGCCTCAAGAGTCACCGTGAACATCGTCCCGGCACCGAGCGGGTTCATCATCCTGTCCTCCAGATAGAACTGGTAATAGTCGTTGCCGTCCCTGTCGGTCCTCTTTGACACACCCACGAACGAGCTGCCGGAGTGTGGGGAGGTATACGCATAGGCGGTACCGTCATACACTATCCCTATGCCGTCAGGGAGATAAAGGTTGAACTGCGCGCTGACATACACCCCGCCCTCATCCTCGAGGACGATGTCCACATCCTGAGTCTCGCCAGCCGCTATCGTGAACGGAGCTATGCTGACACCGTCGGCAAGGGCAGAGGCTATGGAAGCCAGAGCGAACACACATATAGTAAAAAACTTCTTCATCTTTTTTTATTTGATTACTGGTTCATTATACTGTTACGCAACAGGATCACGTCACGGTTGTTTATCGTACCGTCACCGTTGACATCAGCCACATTGACATTGAACGGAGTAGGATTATTACCCAGGATATACGAGCGGAGGCTGATGACGTCACGGTTGTTGACATTCCCGTCGCTGTTCACGTCACCATATTGGAGGTACTCACCAAAGTGAGACCAGCCCGGCTCAGCCTTGTATGCCTCCATGCTGCCAAAGGGAACCACGAGGTGAGCCTCACCAAAGACATAGTAGAACGCGAACTGGTTGATTGCGGCAGGAGTGGTGCCGTGAGCATAGACATACAGGTCACCCTCCGGAACAAAAATGCCAGATGAAGAGTCTCCACTGGCAAACGGATTTATAGCCATATTGTTGATATATGTCAGACTTGCTGGTAATGACAACATGGCAATAGGACCTGAGAAACAACTGTATCCTATCGTTTGCACACCCTCCTCAAGCACTACCCCCGTCAGGTTCTTACAATTATAGAAAGCATATCTTGAGATATCCTTTACAGTTCCCGGGATATGAAGCTCTCCCGCGATATTGCTCTGGCTGAAAGCATAGTCTCCAATTCTTGTAACAGACGAAGGCAGCTCAATTGTCTCAATTGAGCTTTTATAGAAAGCGTAGCTGTCAATCATTGACAATCCTGTGAAATACCTCAGTTCCCCGAACGAGACAATGCCATTCTTCTCACGGAACACACTGCCGAGTGTCGTCACTGTTGCAGCCTCCTCCATACTCAGCTCACCGTCACTGTCACTGTCCCAGTTTGCCACGCACAATGCCTTGACGTTGCTGTCGGCAAAAACAATGCCTTCTGCAAATATAGGCAACGTGCAAATCAAGGCAGACACTATCAATAATAATCCCTTCATATTCTGCATATCACTTCATCGTTTTGGAAAAGCCAAACTCCCCTTCCTTTTTCAGGGAGAGGAGTTAAGCCTATTCGTTTGCTATAGCTACCAAAGGCATTTAATCTTCCCAAGGATTATATGATCTTGGGAAGTCATTATCCTTCGCATCCATACCAGGATTCGGCTGGTCACCTCCGATAGTCTGACTACCACCGCCACCTTCACCATCGTCGATAACTCGCGTAGTGTCGGAACCACTACAGAGGTGGCGGTCTATATGGTAGTCTATTGACTCTATTTGCGGTTTGATATATAATTTTCTCATCATTATATTATCTTTTCCCTTTTACTATTTAACTACAACTTTCTTTCCATTGCGGATATACAAGCCATGAGGAAGTCCTTCGATAGAATTTCCTACAAACTGTCCGCTCATATTGTACACCTTACCTGTTGTGATAATGACATCCTCATTGTCAAGGCGGCTGATTGCTGTTGTTTGATTACCATCAGAATCAAGCTCCGTTATACCATCGTCAAACATAAAGATATATTCCTTGCCAGACGTTGTGAACGAGTCATCATTACCGTTGCCATAAACCAACTGCAATGCGTCCTTAAACACGGCATGTCCTTTCTCGTCCTTTGCCACCTCCTCGGGGATGGTGCTCTCGTTGGTGTAGTTGGTTACATTCGTCTCTGTGTTATAATCCGTATTAACGTTGATGATACACTTGTACGGGTTCCAGTAGTAGTTGCTTTGCAGGGTCTTGTAGAAATACCATACGTGACTAACCATATAGTAAGAGTACAGAGGCAGGGCTTGACGCCAGTACTGACCCATGAAGGTGTAATAGTACTTATGACTACTGTCGTAATCCAAATACCCGGAACCTCCCTCTGATGCGTTGGAAGCCTGAATCTTATGCTTGGTGAACGGCTTTGCGAACTTCGATGTCTCGCCAGTGTACTGTCCTCCGATTTCAATATAGGTGTCAGAAGTCGCACTGCCCGTCTCCACCGTTGACTGATCCAACGGGAACTCATAGCGTGCCAGCACCACACGTCCGAGGTTGGTAAATCCGTCCGTTATCCTCTTGTATGGCTTGATGAGGTATGGGTAGCCGCCACGGATGACAACACCATTGGAGTTGTTGGCATAAGCTGATTGCGATGCGTCACTCAAATCAATGTTCCAGTATTCACCACCGTTCAGATTCTTGCTAAGTATCAGCGTCACCTGACTGTTTGTGCCATTACGAGTAACCTGCTTCAGGGTTCGGATGTCAGGCATCATGTCATCAGGAACAACAGTAACCGTATTATCACTAATCAGTTTGTTAGTGACAGTCGTCGTACTTGCTGGTATTCCCATCAATTCGAGCACCTGTGCGCGTGTCATGTCGAATGGTATGCAGAAGGTGTACCATCCATCCTGTTCGTATTCGCGGATGACAACCTCGTCCACCACCTTCTCATCTGGTGCCACGTATGTAGCCTTCGAAAGCACGAACTCATGCCAGCCCACGTACTCCAGATCAAAGCGAGTTTGAGGTGAGGCGTTCTGCACGCCATCAGGGAGCGTTGTAGGATCAAAGTTGATAGTTCCACCAAGGATGTTTCCGTCAGGGTTCTCACCATATATTGGTGTCCAATCTGCCCAAATAAGTCGGCGTATAGCCTGATTATAACTACGTCCCAACTCGGCAAATGTTGGCCAAGGGATTGCATCACCATTGGCATCCACTGCTCCTGTCTGGTCTTTCTTAGTATATTGCTTGGTGATGTCAGTGTATGACTTCTCCATCGTCACATAGTTAGCATCGGTGTTAGATGCTGTTGGCAGCGAGGCCTTGTCGGGATAATGAAGGATGGTAAAGAGGAATGAACCGTTCTTGTACTTGTCACGACAATAGATGTTACCACCATCGAAGCCGCCCCATCCATAGGTCATACCAGATGCAAATGTACCGCGATAGCATTTCGTCGGGGTGAATGTTGAACCGTCCTCGTAGCCGTTGCGTAGAATATATACATCACTCACAGTACCAGAGTTGTATGCACCGAATACAGGATAGTCAGGAGATTTTGGGAAGCCATTCTCGTCATTACCTAGATTTGTGCCTATTTCCAGGAGATTCTTTGACAGTGTATAGGTGTTTTCACCATTGTCGATTTCAGCACCATTGGCATCCGTGGTAGTGATATGGTTCAGTCCGCTCAGATGGAAAGCTGCATCTTTTATCCATCTATAGCAGTATGGAATCTTCAGATAGTTAATCTGCTTGCAGTTGTGCAGGAAGTTAGCTGGAATAGTATCCATTTGCAACGACATCTTCAGTTCTGTGATACCAGCCCACCCAAGGTTGGCAAGTGTCATATTGGCTGCATGTGTCAGGCTATTATCACGGGCATCTACAAACTTAGCATTCTCTATGTCGAGGGTTGCCAATTTGCTATCGTTCTCGAATGCAGTATAGATGGCATTTCCATTTGCCGATAACTCATAGTTACCATTGTTGTTCAGGTTGACACTGCTTGTTGCTATATCGCTGGCAAGCAAAGAGCCACTAAGCGTGACATACTTCAAGTTGCAATTGTACTGCCAAGGGTTGATGCGTATGTCGGGTACCTGATCAAGCGTTGTACGCAGTGTGCCAGGTTTCTTGACATAGCCTACCATTGTAGTACGATCGGCATCCAGAGAGACTGCGGCGTTCAAGTTGGTACAACCTGAGAAGTTTTCCGCCTTGACGACCGCCTTGACGACCGTCTTGTCGAGGTCTTGTGGTAGGATGATGTTGTTAATGGTAGCGTTTGCTATCTTATTTGCACTCAGTGAAACACCAGATGCCAGCGTGGCTCCGTCCAGATTCAGCGTGGCATCGTGCCAGATAACTCCGGCAGAGTTGTCCGCACCAAAGGTGAGACCGTTGATGGTCGTAATGTCATCAGCAGTAATTTCGCCATTGACGGTGAGGTTGCAAATGCTAAGTGTTGACAGGTGTGTTGCTACAGTAACGTCTGCAACTGCCACGTTGCTATAGAGCAGATGATAGTACTCTTTCAGCAGCTGAGTCATCGTCTTGCCAGTATCGCCAATAGTAACGGTCAATGCACAGTCGTCAGCTGTTACGCCTGCCACAGAGACATCCTGCTTTGCTTCCTCTTTTGCCGTGAATCCAGGTACAATAACAAGGCTTGTCTGTCCAGAGCTTGCTTTGGTAATATTGTCCTTGATATTACTGTATGCGCCATCACTAATAGATGAAGGAGCTGTCGCAGAGTTTCTTGTCAAGATGATGTCTCCAGTACTTGTTCCTTGGTTGTTGATAGTTGCATTTGCAACGTTTAGCGAGGCAAGGTTGTCGCAGTCAGTCAGGTTGATGTCACCATTCACTGTTCCTGCCATGCTGAGTGCAGTCAGCGACGAACAGTTGGTTGCCGTGAAGTTATCAACCGTACCAGTATTAGTGACGTTGGACAAACCAGTGTACGATAGGTTTACGTCACCTACAGTGCCAGAGTTAATGAAGGTGCTGAGACGTGTCAGCGTATTACCATCACCAGTGCTTCCGTTGGCGGCAATGCTGCCGATGGTGCCGGTGTTGCTGATTCGCATCAGGTTGGTACAGCCTGTAGCAGTTAACGCACCAGTAATCTTAGTGTCAACAGTGATGCGCTGCAGACTGGTAGCATTAGAGAAGTCTGCATTGCCGTTGATGGTCGTTCCCAACAGATTTACTGACTGCATACTGGCTACACTTGCATCGACATTGCCAACGGTGGCTCCTCCTAAGTTAAGGTATGTAAGACTTGAGCATGCGTCAACATTCAGCACATTGTTACTGGCATTTACCCCTTCCAAGTCAATGACGGTCAGGTTGGTGTTGGAGAAGGTCATTGCAAAGTTAACGTTCGAGACCGAAACGCTGGCATTCTTAATGCTTGCAGGTGTATTTGCATTATTGATAGCATCCAACATACTGGATGTAAACATTCCGTATGTTATATTATCATAAGTGCCTTGAACGAAATCTACAGCTGTTGTACCAGAGCGCACAATACGTGAATCGGCAAGAGCTGTTGATGAATAGCTGGAACTGAGTCCCAAAATATTTAGTCGTGTGCCATCATAAGAATAGAGAGCTACCAATATTGAGCCTTTACCGCTGGCAACCTTAGCCATATCATCGTATGACCAATTGTCAGGTAGAATAATTCTGTGATTAGGTTGATCATTGCTGTTGGCATAAGTGAAATCCTTCATAATGTCAGGTGTGACATTTGCACCACTGAAATCTAAATAAGCATAATCATGGAATGCGTGATTCCAAGCGTCATAAGAACCAAAAGTTACATCTTCAGCAAGAAGTGGATTGTAGCTCTCAACCTTTATATATGCACTCCTGCACAATTTAGACTCATTAATGATACCTTGATGCAAACCACCTCCATTAACTACGAATACATAATCAGGAACAGTCTGGTCTGTAGCAGTTTGGGCGGTGTTGGTAGGCGAGTAAACATATAGCAAATCAGGACATTGAGCTGACAACGAACTCTTGATGGCATCTGTAATTGTTGTGCCAGCTGGCAATGTCAAAGTTCTTAGAGTAGAGTTAACTTGGAGAATACTGGCATCGGGGTCAAGTGTTGCACCACTGAGGTCTATACTTTCGCATTTAAAATTATTTCTGATATATTCCATTCGTGTGGCATCAATAGTCCCTGTTACGCTGAGACGATTGGAAGGATCGACAACATTATCCCATCGCTCTGCGTTGGTAGTGGTTTCCCCACTCACCGCTTGATGGTTGGTGAAGTTCGTGCCAAAATCAGCAGCAGTCCATGCGGTTACATTTGATAGGTCCAAAGTTGTCGGATTACAATTTGCGAAATTCGCGGGATAAAGGTTATTTAAGTCACTATTCGCTATCACTGGATTCCCAGCCGTTCCGTAGCTACCTTCATTGTTCTCTCCTCCCGTATATAAAACGATTGTTTCTGTACCAGCGGGAATCTTTGCCAATGTGCCATTTGAACCGCCAGTTACCGAATTATATCGGATATAAGCTTTTGTTGTTGTACCGTTAACGGAAATAGCTACCAGGTTATAACTGTTGTTCAAGAAGTTGTTAGTAACAGGAATTGTTGCTGGTAATTTTATAAAATAACTAGTAGCACTACTGTATAGAACTGTGCTTGAGATTGAAGTCCCACTGGCCAATGATATACCTGTCAAATCAAAATCAACAGGCGATGCAGTAAACTGGTTGAATTTAGCTAAGTCAGTGGCATCAAGCGTTCCAGTGAATGTAACGTTAGTGCAAGCCTGAACAGTAGCGAGAGTAGGTGTGGTCCCATCACCCAAGAATGCAACCCACGTGGCAAACTCACCGGCATTGTTCACATTGATAGTGATGGTTGTACCATCAATCGTTGCGGATGAGCCATTGTTCGTACCAAAGTTGTAGGTGTCATCTGCCCACGCCCCCGTTACGGCGCAGACGAGCGCAATTAAAGTAAGTAAATACTTCTTCATTTTTTGTTCGAATTATTATTTGGTTTATACTTTTTCGTTTTTGTATGGCACAATATAGAACCGTCACGGTCTCAATCATTTGCCTATCTTCCGTTACACCTTATTATATAATATAAGGACATGCCGTCATATTAAAATGACGGTAATTTAGGCTACAAAGTTACAAAGTTTTTATTTTTATGCCAAAAGAATTAAAGAAAAAAAGTTCACACTCCACTTTTAAAATCAAAAAAGTAGCAGAATAGTGTATGACTTTATCAAAATTGTATTAATGCAGACCCGACAAAAGGAATTGGAAAAGACCTACAAACCTGATACCCTTCTCATCAGTATATTCTGCAATATCATTCCCGACAATGACTATCTTGCGGAAACTATCATCAACCTTAAGAAGAGACCTCAGCTCATTATTACGTTTCTCCTCAGAATCAAGGGAGAAAGCAGACTGTATATAATATTTCTCCATGCCGTTAGTAGCGATGAAATCTATCTCATACTGGACATATTCCATTTTTCCATTACGCTTCTCACGTACTTCCACCAGTCCCACATCAACGGAGAAACCTCTCATGCGAAGCTCATTATATATCACATTTTCCATGATATGAGTCACCTCTTGCTGCCAGAAGTTGAGCTTTGCGTTTCTCAACCCCACATCGACTGCATAGAATTTCCTTAAGCTCTCAAAATATTTATTACCTTTGATATTATACCTTTTGGCTCCATCAAACAGGAAAGACTCTTCCAAATAGCTTATATAGTTAGAGACCGTCTCCGGATCTATTTTCACCTTTTGCACAGTTCTCATGACATTAGCCATCCGGTTCGGATTAGTCAAAGAGCCGACAGACGAGCAGAGAGCGTCAGCGA
Organism: uncultured Prevotella sp.; assembly: GCA_905236455.1. GTDB lineage: Bacteria > Bacteroidota > Bacteroidia > Bacteroidales > Bacteroidaceae > Prevotella. The sequence goes on from CAJOPT010000114.1 coordinate 9,039, forward strand.
TGGCAGCCAGTGATTCCCTATTCCTGACATGATGTCGTTCCACCACATCGTCAAGGTAAGTCTTAGTCCACAGACGCTGCAGATAATCAACCTTTTGCTCTGGAGTTTTCTGTCTAAACAGTCCCGGCATGCCACCATAAGTATAGTATTCCTTCCACAACTCACTTACGGATTCGGTGCGTCCTGTGCAAAACTCTTTAAACGAGAATGGGTAGACCCTAACCTCGTCGCCCCTTCCCCTAAAAATGGTTCTGATGTCTGAAGACAGGAAATGCGAGTTACTCCCTGTTATATACACATCAACATTGTCCTTTGCATTCAGTCCGTTGACAATTCTCTCAAAGCCCTCAACCTCCTGTATCTCATCGAGAATAATATAATATGTGGCATTATCAGAACCGATTCGACTATATAAATAGGACTTCAAAACTTGCCTGTCAGTCAAATCACCATATTCCTCCTCATCATCCATGTCAAAGGAAACAATGATGATATGATCCTCAGACACACCGTCTTCCAGCAAATAATCTCTGAAAATCCTGTTCAACAACCACGATTTTCCACAGCGTCGAGGACCTGTGATAATCTTCACCTCTCCGTTATTACGTCTATCAATCAACTTACGAAGGTAAGTATCTCTTTGAATATATTGCAACATATCATTCGGAATTTTCTGCAAAATTACAATAAATTCCGATTACAGGCAAGGTTTTATTCGGAATTTTCTGTAAAATTACAACAAATTCCTATTACAGATGGGGTTCTATTCGGTATTTACTGTAAAATTACAATAAATTCCGATTACGGATAACACATAATGAGTTTGGAGAATGATGACTGGGAAAGCAGCACGACAGTAGAGAAAAGTTAAACAGCCGCCGCTATTGCAAACGTTTGCATTGACAACAAGAAAATGTTACAAGGCAATCAGCATGGAAATTGTCCGCAATATTGTAACTTTGCAAAAACAATCGGTAACGAGTGACAATCACTACCAGAGAGATATAAACCATTAAACAATAATAACGACGATGAAAAGGATACTTTTTGCACTGATGGCGCTATGCGCATTCACAGGAACCTACGCCCAAGGCTGGCCCTCACAATACGATGGCGTGATGCTCCAAGGTTTTTACTGGGACTCTTACGGCGCTTCCCGTTGGACGACCCTTGAGAAACAAGCCAAGGAGCTTGGTCAGTACTTCAACTTAGTGTGGCTTCCCCAGAGTGCCAATTGTGACGGCACTTCCATGGGCTACAATGACCTTTACTGGTTTCCTGGCGGCTCAAACTATACCAGCTCGTTTGGCAATGAGGCGGAACTGAAGTCACTGATCTCCACATTCAAAGCTAATGGCATTGGCACCATTGCCGACGTAGTCATCAACCACCGCCGGACGCTCAACCAGACATTGTCGTTCCCAAGAGAAGTATACAACGGCACGACCTACCAGCTGCTGTCGACAGACATCTGTGCCGATGACAAGAGCAACTGGACAGGCTCTGACGGTCAGAGCAGCAAGACCTACGCCAACCAGCAAGGCTATCAGGTCAGCCAGAACAACGACACCGGAGAGGACTGGGGCGGCATGCCCGACCTTGACCACAAGAGTCAGAACGTACAGACAAACGTAAAAGCCTATCTCCGCATGCTGAAAGACTATTTCGGCTATATCGGCTTCCGCTACGACATGGTGAAAGGCTTCAGCGCGAGCTTCATCGGTGACTATAACTCTGACGCCAACCCACAGTTCTCCGTAGGAGAGTGCTGGGACGGCACCACCACAATAAAGAACTGGATTAACGGTACGAAGGTAAACGGACAGCCGCAGTCGGCAGCCTTCGACTTCCAGTTCCGCTACACTGTGCGTAATGCCATAAACAACGCAGACTGGACGAAGTTAGGCATGCAGAACGATGGCAACTGGCCGCTCAACAGCAGTAACACAGAGAGCGGCAGCTACCGCCGGTATGCCGTGACGTTCGTTGAGAACCACGACACCGAGAAACGTTCTAACGCCGAACAAGACCCGATCAGGAAAGACACACTTGCTGCCAACGCCTTCCTGCTTGCCATGCCTGGAACACCATGTGTGTTCTTCAAGCACTGGATAGACTGCAAGGAGTCCATCAAGCCAATGATAGACGCCCGCCGCATGGCTGGCATCCACAATGAGAGTGCCGTGCTTAACTTTGCCAGCAACAAAGACTATTATGCCGTACGCACCACAGGAACCAACGGCAAGCTCCTTTGCGTCGTAGGAACCAAAGCCAACAGCTACACTCCCAACGGCAGCTGGAGCAAGATACTGTCAGGATATAAATACACCTATTACCTGTCGTCCGACATGGAAACCGTGTTTATCGACAAAGGCAACGGCGAATACTCGCAAGAGTTTGACGTAACCCTCTCAGCGGTCTCGGCAGATGCCAATGCGAAACTGGTGTATACCACCAACGGCTCCACGCCTACCGCACAGAGCACCCAGGTCGCCAGCGGCTCAAAGGTACACATCAGCGGCAACACCACGCTCAAGGTCGGCCTGCTCAGCGGTGGCAGTGTCAAGAGCATCCAGACAAGAGAGTACACCTTCAGTAACTTCACGCCATATAACGTCACCGTATACCTCAAGGATCCACAGTGGTCACAGGTTTATTTCTACGCTTGGGACGACATGAAAGAGCTTAACGGCAGCTGGCCTGGCAAGACCATCAGTGACAAGAAGACCATCAAAGGAGCTACATGGTACTACGAGACCTTCACTATAAGCAAAGAGGACTATACCTTCAACATCATCTTCAACCAAGGTCTCAGTAAGAAACAGACAATAGACATCGGTCCTATCAACACCGACAAATACTATGAGATCAATACCACGGAGCAAGGTGGTAAGCTGACCGTCAACGATGTCACAAACGACATGACGGGAGTGGAGAGAATCTATTCAGACGGCACAGCCGACGGCAACATCTATGACCTGCAAGGCAGAAAGGTGTCAGACGGCAAGTCATCAACCTACAGTGGCACCCAGTTGCCTAAAGGTATATATATCCGTAACGGAAAGAAATTCGTGGTTAAGTAAACAAACAAAAGACTACATAACGATGAAGAAGATTAACTTTTTATCAGCGATTCTGCTATGTCTCGCCATCGCCACGACAGCCAATGCGCAGAAATACGCAGGCGGAGACATCTCACTACTTCCAAAATATGAGGCAAACGGCGCCAAGTATTACACCAATGACGGTCAGCTAATCACTGGTGGCATGCTGCAATACTTCAAGCAACAAGGGCTGAACGCCATGCGTGTACGCCTGTTTGTAGACCCGTCACAAGCCTCCGCCACACATCAGGGAGAAGGTGTTTGTCAGGACCTGGCTTTCGTGAAAGACTTAGGCAAGCAGATAAAAGACGCCGGAATGAAGTTCATGCTTGACTTCCACTATAGCGACACCTGGACCGACCCCGGCAAGCACAGCACACCGGCATCATGGACCTCATCAGACCCCGACGTCCTTGCCGAGACACTATACAACTACACCAAAGACTGCCTGAACGAGCTCAAAGCATACGGTGCGGAACCCGACTTCGTGCAGCCAGGTAATGAGATTACCTACGGCATGCTATGGCCGACAGGTCACTGCTATCCTGACGGAGGCAGCCACAGCGGCGGCACCTTTGCCAACTTTGCCAAATACCTTCAGGCAGGCATCAAGGCTATCCGTGAGACCTGTCCTCAGGCAAAGGTTGTGATACAGACCGAGATGAGCAAGGCTGTGAATGTCACTAACTTCTATAAGACATTGAAATCATACACCAACGATTACGATGTCATCGGCATATCATACTATCCCTATTATCACGGTTTACTGTCAACGATGGAGAATGTGATAAAGACATTGCACAATGACTATCCGGACAAGAAGATAGAGATTGTGGAGACCGGGTATTATCACAAATGGTACCCCGACAATGCCACCTATCCAGTAAGCACCTTCCCTACATGGCCGGCAACAGAAGCAGGACAGCTGCAGTTTACCAACGATCTTATCCAGATGCTTAATAAATACGACTGTGTGGACGGTCTCTACTGGTGGTTTCCCGAAGCAAACGAATATGGTCTGAACTGGAGTACCCAGCGTGTGACAGACAATTGGTATAACGCGTCGCTCTTCGACAATGAGACAGGCAAAGCCATGTCGGCACTCTATGTACTGAAAGACTTCCTTGGCAACTCCAGCGGCATCGAGAATGTCAGCTCCGACAGTCACCGCGAAGGAACTGTGTATGACATCCAAGGCCGCAAGGTCGCTGAAGACCACATTCCGGCAACGTTGCCAAAAGGCATATACATTCAGAACGGAAAGAAGTTTATAGTTAAATAGGGGGCGGAATAACGTTATAACGTAATAACGTCATGTCGAGATAACGAAATGTCGGAATAACGAGATAACGGAATAACGGAATAACGGAATAACATTATGCCGAAATAACGACTACAACGTGATAACGAATTCGTTATCACGTTGTGTTTTTTTACTCCTTCTTCTCTATGCGCAAGACCTGGTCGCAGTAGTCAACTACCGCGGGACGATGGGTAATAAAAATAATCGTCTTGTCGCTTCCGGAAAGGATGTTCTGCAACAGCTGACGCTCCGTCTCCGGGTCTAAGGCAGATGTTGCCTCATCGAACAACATAATACTACGATTGCGAAGAAGAGCCCTGGCAATGGCTATACGCTGCGCCTGTCCCTCACTTAGTCCGCCACCCTGTTCCGCACAGACAGTGTCCAATCCCTCCGGCAGGTCAAACACAAAGTCGGCACAGCTCTTCTGCAAGACCATCTCCATCTCAGCATCGGTGGCATCCAGCTTTCCTAACCTCAGATTCTCACGGATAGTACCGCTCATGAGAGTATTCCCCTGTGGCACATATACAAAATTAGTACGCATGAGCGGGCTAAGTTCAAGGCGTTTGTGGCTATTGTAGATCTTTATACTACCCTGTTGCGGTCGCAACAATGCAAGAAGGAGGCGCACAAGAGTTGTCTTTCCCGCTCCCGTCTCACCAAGAATGGCGGTACAAGTCCTTGGAGGGAAGTCGAACGACAACCCGTCGAGAACCCTACCCTCGCTCTCCTCGTAGCTATATGACACATTATTTAAATATACACCGCATGGTCCCTCTAACTCGATGGGCTCTCCTTGCTCCTCCAGCGGATCCTCCTCCAGCTCCATCAGACGCTCAGCCGCAGTAAACACGCTCACAAAAGCGGGAACAAGTTTCGTAAGCGCACGAGCCGGACCTTGTATGCGGTTTACCAACTGCAAGAAGGCAGTCATTCCTCCAAAGGAAAGAGTATGTGCCGACATACGTATCGCCGCCCACAGGAAAGCCACAAGATATCCCAGTGCGAAGCCAAAGTTAAGAATTAGGTTACTGAAGACGCTGAACATCGTACGTTTCACGACATGATGTCGCAACTCGCTCTGTGTGCTCTCAAGTCTGTCTACCATGACATCATCGCTTTCAAGAGTCTTTATCAGCATCCTGTGTTGGATGGTCTCCTGCAAAACGCTCTGCACCTTAGAGTCACTATCCCGCACCTTACGTGTAAGGCGTCGCATCTGCCGCACATATATCTTACTTACAAGTACGAAAAGCGGTATCATAAAGGTGACTACCAGAGACAGTCTCCAATCCATCGAGGCAAGATAGAAGAACGCTCCGATGAACATACACAGTGTAGACAATGAGCTTGGTATAGTCTCGGTAAGGAATCCCACGACATTCGACACATCCATCTCCAGACGATTGAGCACATCACCGGAGTGATGACTCTCCTTTCCGTGCCACTCTGAGCGAAGGATACGGTCGAGCATGCGTTGCTGCATTCTGTTCTGCGCCTTTATACCCAATAAGTTCCTGACCCATATACCAGCGATATGCAGCGCGAAGTCGCAAAGGATAAGAGCGCCCATGAGAGCCACTGCCACATAAATATTTCCAGGAAGGGTGCCGGCAGCCACGTCAATGGCATGTTTCACAGCCCACACCTGAGCCAGACTCACACCTACGGCAAATATACCGATAGAGGCATTCAGGGCAGCCTGCAACCTATTGCCGCGCCATGCCCTCCAGAGCCATTTAAGAATATCCCTGGTATCATACTTTGAGTCATGCCTTTTCAGTATATCCCCTATCTTCATCCTATAACATCATTGTCTGGAATCCATTCCCCACATCATCTTCTCACGCAAGGTAGAGAAATAGCGATGCGAATGGCGTTTCACTATCTTTATAACAAACGGAGCTTTCCGAATGGTGATGACCGAGCCCTCATGCAGCTTCTCCGAACGTCCGTCGACAGCTACGAGGAAGTTATGCGAACGGCTCTCAACCTTCAGGCGCACCTCGCTGTCGTCATTGATGGCAATAGGACGGACGTAAAGCGAATGCGGCGCAACGGGGGTCAGACAAAGGATGCCGGCTTCGGGAACGACTATCGGACCGCCGTTAGATAGGTTATATGCCGTGGAGCCCGTAGGTGTAGATACTATCAGTCCGTCGGCCTGATATGTAACCAGATACTCTCCGTTTATCTCGGTATGTATAGATATCATTGACGCATTGTCGCGTTTGAGTATCGCAATATCATTAAGAGCGTATGGATTACCGGAGACAGGCTCACCGTCGACAGAGAGCTGTATCACTGTATGGCGCTCCAGGCGGTACTCACCGGAATACAACATATCCAATTCTTTCTCGATGTCACCAGGAGACACATCCGCAAGAAAGCCCAACCGTCCCATATTGATACCTATTATCGGTATCTCTTTCTGTCCTACCCGGCTGGCAGCTTTCAGGAATGTGCCGTCACCACCCATGGAAATAACATAATCCACATCAAAGTCGTCGGCATCGAACACCCCTGCGACGTCAATACTCAAATGCTGGTCGTTAGTAATAAAGTCATAGAACGGACGGTCTATAAACACCTGTGCCTTCCTGTCTGAAAGATAAGACAGGACTTTCTGTATAGAAGCCGACTTCTTTGCCTGATACTCATTACCAAAGAGGGCAAAACGCAACATTTTAATCTCACCATCCATCGTCATGTACAATAAATAACGGTTTTAATGGCGCAAAGGTATAATTTTTTTCGCATATTAGAGCATTCTAATTGCTTTTTGTTGCTTTAATTATGGAATAACGTTAACTTTGCAGTGCAATTTTTTGGTGATAGTGATATCACATCATTTTTATGTAAAAGAGTTTTTGTAGATTGTAGTAGATTTGTTGAACAGATATGTAGTAACATATCCCGTTTGAGAAACGGAGGGTAACTGTGAAGTTCCCCTCCGTTATTTTTTTTGTTTTCCCTAAAAAGTATTATATTTGCAAACAAAATAAGAATGATGGCTGACTATAAAGTACTAATTGCAGAGGACGAGGTGAACATATCCGACTTTGTAAGTCGCGGACTTACAGATTTCGGCTATGACGTTACGGCAGTCTCAGATGGCGCCGCAGCCTGGAAGTTATTGCAGGACTCTCCGGCATTCGACCTCATAATCTTAGATATCCGCATGTCGAAGATGTCGGGGTTGGAGGTTTGCCGGTTATACCGCGACAACTATGGTTTCTCCACCCCAGTCATCATGCTTACCGCCCTTGGCACTACCGATGACATTGTCATGGGGCTGCATGCCGGTGCTGATGACTATCTTGTAAAACCGTTCAAGTTCAAGGAACTGGTTGCCCGCATACAAGCCCATTTGCGCAGGAAGAAAGAGATGACAAGCGGGCAATGCCTTACTTGCTGTGACCTCATGTTGGATCCGTCAAGCCACAAGGCGTTTTACAAAGACAAGAGTGCCGAGTTGAGCATTAAGGAATACCGTTTGCTGGAGTATCTCATTCGTCACAAGGGAGAGATTCTCTCCCGCAGACAACTGCTTAGAGACGTATGGGACAAGGACTTTGACACAAACACAAACATCGTTGACGTGTATGTACGCTATCTACGCAACAAGATAGATGACACCTTCAACATCAAGCTAATACATACCATCATTGGCAAAGGGTATATGATACAAGAGGAAAAACAATGAATCCACGAATATGAGTGACAGCCGTAGGATACCGTTCATATATTTAACCATTACCATTGCCTTAGTGGTGATAGCAGGTATTATGTACTATATCTTTGCATCCCGCTACACTCAGGAACTATATTATAAATATCTTCATGAAAAAGCCCATTTCATCGGTATAGAGAAGTTTGACAAAGACGAGCTTGACAGTGTGAAATACCAGAATATAGTGAACCAGAGGAAGAACTCCATCCCCACCTCTGAGGAGCTATTCATCAGGATTACAGACCCAAACGCCGACAACAAGTTATCGGAATATCTCAGTGCGGACGAGATTGCCACTTTGAAAGAAGAAAAAGAAGTTGACTTTTATAAAAATAGGAAAGTAGGCTCAGCCATTATACTCGACGACAACTCTGGCACATACGCGGTAGTCGTCATCAGCAACAACCCATACGTAAACGAGATTGCCAAGACCATTGGCTGGAGCACGTTCGCATTAGCTGTATTTGCCACCATAATACTTTATCTCATCAGCCGCCTATATGCCATACGCATTGTCGACCGCATAAAAAGTGACTACATGACGGAGAAGCTCTTCATGAACAATGCGTCACATGAGATCAACAACCCCCTTACCGCCATTCAGGGCGAATGTGAGATTACGCTAATGAAAGACCGCACGGTAGAGGAATACAAGAACTCCATGCAACGTATTGCCAACGAGACCGACCGCATCATTGACATCATTAGTCAGCTCCTACACTTCTCCAATACTCTTTCAGAAGAGTATACCCCCGACTCACTCGACAGAGTGCGTATGTCAACATTTATGGAACAGTTTAAGACCCCGGACACAAACATAAAGATAATTAATGACTTCTATGTGTACATCCGTGAGGACCTTCTGCTCATTGCCGTGCGCAATATTATAAACAATGCCCGCAAATATTCTGACGGCAAAGCCATTACCGTGACCATAAACAAAGGAATGCTAAACATAGCAGACCAAGGCATCGGTATTCCGACAGAAGAGATTCAGCATATCTTCAAACCATTCTATCGCGCGGAGAACACCAGCAAATATGAAGGACATGGCATTGGGCTTCCTCTGTCAAAAGCCATTTTTGAGAAGTTCGGTGCCAACATTTACGTAAGCTCCTCACCCAACAAAGGAGCCAATTTCACTATCACGTTCACGAAATATGATTAGACTGGGATTAATTTCTTACGGCTGACAAAAGAAATTAACGCCATTTGTTCTCGCTTACTTGATTTTTTAGTATCTTTGCAGCATAATAATAATCAAATAGACAAAGACATGATTTTTTTCTTCAAACCCATCAATGGGAGCATCATTGCAACAGAGGCTGACCATCAGCTCAACAAAGACGAAAAAGACAAGTTATGCTGGCTATACGGTAATGCCGCATATCTGGAAGAAGAGCAGTTGACAGGATTCTTTATCGGTCCTCGTCGGGAGATGGTTACGCCATGGAGTACCAATGCGGTAGAGATCACACAGAATATGAACCTTCAAGGTATCAGCCGCATAGAGGAATATTTCCCAGTAGACAACTCCAAGCTCACTAAAGACAATGAAGTTCCCGCTGACCTTTACGACCCGATGCTTCAGCGAGTATACCAAGGGTTGGACCAGAACATCTTTACCATCAATATTGAGCCGGCTCCCATAAAGCATGTGGATGACTTGGAGAGATTCAATGAAGAGGAAGGTCTTGCCTTGTCACCAGAGGAGATTGAGTATTTGCACCAAATAGAGAAGCAAAACGGGCGACCGCTTACCGACTCCGAGATCTTCGGCTTTGCACAGATTAACTCCGAGCATTGCAGACATAAGATCTTTGGAGGAACCTTCATTATTGACGGTGAAGAGAAGGAGAGCTCTCTCTTTGCCATGATAAAAAAGACTACCGCGGAGCATCCTGGAAAGATTCTTTCAGCATATAAAGATAATGTGGCTTTCTCACAAGGACCAGTCATTGAACAGTTCGCCCCTGCCGACCAAAGCACCAGCGACTGGTTCCAAGTGAAAGACATTGAGAGTGTTATCTCTTTGAAGGCAGAGACACACAACTTCCCGACAACCGTGGAGCCTTTCAACGGTGCCGCGACAGGTACCGGCGGTGAGATCCGCGACCGTATGGGCGGCGGTGTAGGCTCCTGGCCTATCGCAGGTACGGCGGTGTATATGACTGCTTATCCAAGAATCTCAGAAGACTCAAAGCTAATCCGCGACTGGGAGGACATTCTTCCTGTACGAGAGTGGCTTTACCAGACCCCAGAGCAAATACTCATCAAGGCATCAAACGGCGCCAGCGATTTTGGCAACAAGTTCGGTCAACCACTTATTTGCGGTTCCGTGCTCACGTTCGAGCATCAGGAAACCACAAAAGACGGAGAGGCAGACAAGGGTGGCACCAAATACGCATACGACAAAGTAATAATGCTTGCCGGCGGTGTAGGCTACGGCAAGAAACGTGACTGCTTGAAGAAAGAACCACAGAAAGGCAACAAGATCGTTGTCGTGGGTGGTGACAACTACCGTATTGGACTTGGCGGCGGTTCCGTATCATCAGTAGACACAGGACGCTACAGCAATGGTATCGAGCTGAACGCTGTGCAGCGCGCAAACCCGGAGATGCAAAAGCGCGCCTATAACCTCGTTCGCGCATTGGTAGAAGAAGACAACAACCCTGTAGTGTCCATCCACGACCATGGCAGCGCCGGTCACCTTAACTGTCTGTCAGAGCTTGTTGAGGAATGTGGTGGTGAGATAGACATGGCAAAGCTCCCTATTGGCGACAAGACACTGTCTGCCAAGGAGATTATTGCCAACGAGAGTCAGGAACGCATGGGACTACTCATCGACGAGAGGCATATCGACCATGTACGCCAGATTGCTGAGCGTGAGCGCGCACCTCTATATGTTGTCGGTGAGACAACTGGTGACGCCCACTTCTCATTCAGGCAAGCCGATGGTTTAAAGCCATTTGACTTAGACGTTGCCCAGATGTTCGGGCACTCGCCGAAGACTATCATGAGAGACGAGACAGTGACACACCGTTATGACGATGTTGACTATCCAGGAAAATCCGATGGCACTAAAGTCTCTGAAGAGCAACTTAACACATATATCGAACGAGTCCTTCAATTAGAAGCCGTAGCTTGTAAGGACTGGCTGACAAACAAGGTTGACCGCAGTGTGACAGGTAAGATTGCGCGCCAGCAATGTCAGGGAGAGATACAACTACCACTGAGCGATTGCGGTGTGGTAGCTTTGGACTATCGTGGAAAGAAAGGTATTGCCACTGCCATCGGCCACGCACCACAGGCTGGACTGGCATCACCAGAGGCAGGCTCCGTACTCTCTGTCGCCGAAGCCTTGACAAACTTAGTATGGGCACCTTTGGAAGACGGACTTGGCAGCGTATCACTCTCAGCTAACTGGATGTGGCCCTGTCGCTCACAGAAAGGTGAGGACACCCGTTTGTTCAATGCTGTCAAAGCATTGTCAGACTTCTGCTGTGAGATTGGCGTAAACGTACCTACAGGTAAAGACTCCCTGTCACTGACTCAGCAATATCCCAACGGAGAGAAGATTATCTCCCCGGGAACAGTCATTGTCAGTGCCGGTGGTGAGGTCAGTGATGTCAAGAAAGTTGTGTCACCCGTTGTTGTCAATGACAAAAACTCTTCTCTCTACCATATTGACTTCAGTTTCGATGAGCAACGTTTAGGCGGCAGCGCCTTCGCACAGAGCATGAAGAAAGTTGGCGACGATGTCCCTACCGTAAAGAATCCCGAGTATTTCGTTGATTGTTTCAACGCTGTTCAAAAGCTGATTGAGAAGGGTTGGGTAATGGCAGGACACGACATCAGTGCCGGCGGACTGATTACGGCATTGTTAGAGATGTGCTTTGCCAATACCACTGGTGGCATGCACATTAACTTATTTAATCTGAACAGCAACGATATCATAAAGACTCTCTTTGCAGAAAACCCAGGTGTCATCATTCAGGTATCCGACCGCTATAAGACTGAGTTGGCAGCCTTCTTGGAAGACGAAGGCATCGGTTTCGCAAAGATTGGTTATCCCACACCGAAAGAACGTACGCTGGTCTTCAAGCAAGAAGATAAAGAATACCAGTTCGACATCGACAGTCTGCGTGACACATGGTATAAGACATCATATCTGCTCGACCGTAAACAGAGCTTCAACGGCATGGCGGCAGAACGATATAAGAACTACAAGCTGCAGCCGATAGAGATGGTCTTTAACAAAGACTTCACCGGCAAGCTCTCACAATATCACCTGTCTCCTGTACACACTACAAGCAACAGCCATCCAAAGGCTGCCATTATACGTGAGAAGGGAACCAACGGAGAGCGTGAGATGGCATACTCACTCTATCTTGCCGGCTTTGACGTAAAGGATGTTATGATGACAGACCTCATCAGTGGACGAGAGTCCCTCGAAGAAGTTAACATGATTGTTTTCTGCGGAGGTTTCTCCAACAGTGACGTGCTCGGCAGTGCCAAAGGATGGGCAGGCGCATTCCTTTACAACCCCAAGGCAAAGGAAGCACTTGACAAGTTCTATGCCCGTGAGGACACCCTCTCACTCGGTATCTGTAACGGATGTCAGCTGATGGTAGAGCTGGGACTTACCGGTGCCAAAGATGCAAAGATGCTGCATAATGTCTCTCACAAGTTTGAGAGTGAGTTTATATCACTGGCTATAACTGAGAACAATAGTGTGATGTTCGGAAGCCTCAGCGGAAACAAGCTTGGCATCTGGGTAGCACATGGCGAAGGACGTTTCTCACTTCCTGAGCCAGAGAGTGAATACAACATCATTGCAAAATACAATCATGCCGGATATCCTGCCAACCCTAACGGCTCTGACTATAATGTGGCTGGAATATGCTCTGCCGACGGACGCCATCTCGCCATGATGCCTCACCTTGAGCGCGCCATCTTCCCATGGCAGAACGCATGGTACCCACTCGACCATAAGCAAGACGAGATAACTCCGTGGATAGAGGCTTTTGTAAATGCCCGCAAGTGGATAGAGAGCAAGTCTGTATAAACAGTAAATAAGCTATATAACATATAAAGGTATATTATGAACATCTATTGGGATAGCTTCAAGACCTTCTTCAAGATTGGCGCCTTCACCTTGGGAGGTGGATATGCCATGATACCGATCATCGAAAACGAGGTCGTTGACAAACGCCAATGGATAGACAAGAAAGAATTCCTGGACCTCATTGCAATAGCACAAAGCTGTCCAGGTGTGTTTGCTGCCAATATCAGCATCTTTATAGGCTATCGTATGAGGAAGGTAAAGGGAGCCGTATGTGCCTGCTTAGGAACAGTGCTACCCTCTTTCCTTATAATTCTGCTTATTGCGACCTTCTTCCACCGCTTTATGGATGTGCCATGGATTGCCGCTATGTTTAACGGAATACGTCCGGCTGTCGTGGCATTGATTGCCGTGCCGACCTTCAACCTTGCCAAGAGTGCCGGCATCTCACTTGCCAACTGCTGGATTCCCATTATCAGTGCCTTGCTGATATGGGCACTTGGTGTAAACCCGATATATATCATCATTACCGCCGGGTTGTGTGGTTTCCTATACGGACAATTCGTAAAGCCAACAGAATGATTTGAGTTATGAGTTAAATAATAAACCTAAAAAAGGACATGATATTCATTGAGCTGTTCTATACATTCTTTATAATAGGACTCTTCGGATTCGGGGGAGGCTACGGAATGCTGTCGCTAATACAGACAGAGACGGTTATACACCATCAATGGCTATCATCGGCTGAGTTCACTAACATCGTGGCAATATCACAGATGACACCTGGACCAATTGGAATAAACTCCGCAACATATTGCGGCTATACCGCTGTGCATAACGCAGGATACGACGGCATTATAGCTATGGCAGGCAGTGCCACTGCCACCTTTGCCCTTGTGCTGCCATCTCTGATTTTAATGATTCTCATCAGCAAGCTACTGATGAAATACATGAACACACCTGTCGTACAGTCGATATTCACTGGACTACGCCCCGTAGTAGTAGGTCTGCTTGCCGCAGCTACACTACTCCTTTGCAATGAGGACAACTTCGGCTCTCCTGTAACGACGCCATGGCAATTCTGGATTAGCATCCTCTTGTTTGCCGCCACGTTCTATGGTACTAAGATCCTGAAAATAAATCCAATACGGATGATATGCTATGCGGCTGTCGCCGGACTGGTATTACTATACTGATAATTAAATAATTATGAAAAGACTGCTATCAACCTTAATGACATTCGTCCTGGCTTTAACAGCATTCGCACAGGACGAGCCTAACGCATTGCGTTACTATTTAAAAGACGGTACGACCTACGAGGTCTTGCTCTCAAAAATAAAGCAGATAAACAAGCTCAATGACGCCTGCTTTGTCAATGAGTTCAATGACAATACCGAAAAGGTTATCCTTTTCAGCGAGCTTGACAGCATGGTGTTCGTCCATGTCGACATAGAACCTTCTGACGCCAATGTCAACAGAAACACAGAACCAGGAACATGGCGCCTGGAGATTCCACACCTCAATGCTTATGGCTCCAATAATCTATTTATAGAGAAGAGCACCGCAGACTATGGTGTGACATACGCACTGGAATGGGACTGTGACAAGAAAAGCCAACGATGGACATGCTATCAGTTCCATAATGGCATCCCCGACAATGGAGTAGGCAGGAACAATGACTGGCAGGATGACTACGATATACCGTATGCCTACCGCACGCATACCAACGACTATACCGGTTCGGGCTATTCCCGCGGTCACATGTGCATGTCGAACGACCGTCAGGCATCTGAGGAGCAGAACAAACAGACGTTCTACATGAGCAATGCGCATCCTCAGCACCAGAATCATAACGGCGGACTGTGGCTTACCTTAGAGAACATCGTAAATAAATGGGGAAACAACAGTTCCTTCCGAGACACACTTTACGTTGTGAAAGCAGGAACCATCGACAATGACCAGATTCTCGGTACGACAAACAGCTCCAAGACTTCTGCCCATCTTCTCATCCCGAAATATTTCTATATGGCTATCCTCTGTGTAAAGAACGGAGAATACAAAGCCATTGGCTTCTGGACGGAACATACAAGTGAGTCTATCACGAAGGCAAAGGGACGTGATTATGCCGTAAGCATCCGTGAACTGGAAGAGAGAACCGGCATAGACTTTTTCTGTAACCTTCCCGATGAAATCGAAGAAAAAGTAGAGACAAACTATAATCTCAGCGACTGGGGATTATAGAAATAGCCAACAGGAGCTTGAGCTGTCTGCCGACCGCTCAAGCTCCTGACATATTATTTTTTATAAAACCTAAAACTCAAGAACCATTACCTGTCTCTGCGACAATGGGACATCTTTTGTCAGGTCTATACGCTGACCCGTTGTTACGTCATGTGCCTCTGTCGCCGTACCGATGACCTCGGCATAACGCCCCACCTCAAGTTTGTTCTTGGCACGCTTACCATTGAGGACTGTAAGCACAGTTTTGCCATTATACACTCTGGCGATGACATAGACGCCATGCCACGGTATGAACTGTTTTTGTGAGCCCTTGATGATTACATCATTGCCCTGTCGCCAATGGAGAAGGCGGGAAGTCCAGTCAAACATCGCATTTTCTGCATTAGTACGTCCCTCACGTTTGAAACAGTTACGCTCATCACCCGAGAAGCCGCCAGGGAAGTCTTTTCTGACATTTCCATCGGTAACCTCTTTCGTTCCGTTCATCAGGATCTCCGTGCCATAATACAGCTGTGGCGTGCGTTTAATGGTCAGCAATAAAGCCATTGCCTGCTTCAGAGCAGTGGAATCCTTACCATTACCCAAGAAACGATCGGTGTCGTGATTCTCTATGAATGCCATCACATGAGTAGGGTCTTCATAGAGGTAGTCATATACCAGCGAGTTATATATACGGTTAAAGCCTTTCCACCAGTCATCGGTCTCCTCATGCTTTGCCTGACTGAGCTTGTCAAAGAAGCTGAAATCCATAACCGTAGGCAGATATGAGTTTTGCGTGGTGAGACGGGAATCCTTTTGCCATGCCGCAGTATACGCAGGCTCTGTCACCCAGGTCTCTCCCACCGTGTTGAAATCAGGATATTCCTCAGCCAGCTCCTTCATCCACCGTGACATGCCAGTACGGTCTGCATAGGGATAAGTATCCATGCGGATACCATCGATACCCACAGTCTCTATCCACCAGATGCTATTCTGAATAAGATATGTCATCAGATGAGGGTTTTTCTGGTTAAGATCGGGCATAGTTGGCACAAACCACCCGTCTACCGTCTCTTTCAGATCAACGTCAGAAGCGTATGGATCCATCACCGGCGTGAGTTTATAGCTGGTTTGCATGAAGGAGGTGCCTGTAGGGTCGGAGGAGCCATTCGACTCCTTCAGCCATCCTGGCAGGTTTATCCAGTCCTTGGACGGCATGTCGGCAACCCATGGATGCTCAAATCCACAATGGTTGAAAATCATGTCCATGACTATCTTAAGTCCCTGCCGGTGGGCTTCATCCACCAACCGGCGGTATTCCTCGTTAGTGCCAAAGCGCGGGTCGACACGGTAATAATCCGTCGTGGCATAACCGTGATATGTCGAGAAACCGTTATCGGTATCGGGTGAGTTATTCTCCAACACAGGTGTAAACCACAAAGCCGTCACACCAAGCTCCTTGAAATAGTCAAGATGCTGGCGGATGCCTTCCAAGTCACCGCCATGGCGCAGAGATGGTTTCGTACGGTCGTTTACATACTTACGCATTCCCTTTATCTGGTCATTATCACTCCTGCCAGACGCAAAGCGGTCAGGCATGAGCATGTAAAGCACATCCGCATTAGTGAACCCCATCCGCTTGTCACCTGCCATCTCACGTTGTCTCAACTGATACGCAACCTTTGTCTTGTCAAAGCGTAAGGTCATCGTACCTGGCTGTGCTCCATGAAGATTCATGTATACAAGCAAATAGTTTGGAGAGTCAAGCCTTACCACACTGTCAACCCTTGCACCGGGATAGTCGGTCGTGACATTCTTCACCGCAGTGATATTCTGTCCGTAAACCATCAACTGCACTGTAGGGTTTTTCATCCCGACATACCAGTCAGTAGGATCTATACGACTGATTTTAACACCTGCTGCCTTCATGACAATAACACTCACTAAGAAACTGAAAAATAATATAGTCCTCTTCATATCAATTATGTATAATTAAGGCGGATTGGGCGTCTACAGACACCTTTCCACCAGTGATTTCACCTAAACCCTCTTCATTTATAACGCCATTGCAACAAACCTCCACATAGTGTCCTTCCGGGATCTCCACTACTCTCGGCTCTCTGTTGGCATTAAGTATAACGATGATATCCTTCCATGCATCGCCACCGGCATGGTTCTTCAGCCGGAAAGCTACAAGACATCCTTCTTTAACGTCATCACTATCGTTAATTTCCGCCACAGACGGCAGAAACTCCAAGTGTTTACGTACCAGCTCGGCACTCCCCAGCCGGAAGGCAGGATGATGCTTTCTCAGAGCTATCAGATTCTTGTAATACTCAAACACCTGTGGATAACGCTCAAGGTTCTGCCAGTCGAGATGGTTGATGCTGTCGGGCGACTCGAATGAGTTATGCACACCTTTTTTATCGCGCAGCATCTCTTCACCACTGAGCATGAACGGCACTCCTTGCGATGTGAACACGGCAGTCTGGGCAAGGAGGTCAAGACGAATAAGCTCGTCTAATCGGGAATCCTCTTTCAAAGCCGGAATACTGGTCTTCAACCGGTCGACGAGACACATATCGTCGTGACAGCTGACATACGAAATCATCTGCGTCGGCTCGTCAGCCCACGGCTCTTTTGAGTAGTTCACCTTCGTCATGTCTACCTGCGGATGAGCGATAGCACCTACGATACCATATTTCAAGCTCTCCTCCTCACCGGCTATTCCAGCAAGGAACGCACCTTTCGCATCGTCAGAGAATGGACCGCGCAACGCATCACGTATCTCATCGGAAAAAGCGGCAATGCGTGGCATCTTTGGGATATTTGCCTTTACACCCAGTTGCTCTGCCGGTAATGCGCAGCTTCCCGCACTCCACCCCTCACCATATATGAATATGGCAGGGTCTATCTCGTCCACTGCCTTTCGGATGGCGTTCATCGTCTCAATGTCATGTACTCCCATCAGGTCGAAACGGAACCCGTCAATATGATACTCGTTAATCCAGTATTTCACAGACTCAATCATAAACTGCCGCATCATAGGTTTCTCTGACGCGGTCTCATTACCACAGCCTGAGCCATTAGAATACACCCAATCCTCATCTGGCGAGTCGTTGGTATACACCTTACGATAGAAATAGTCAGGACAGGTCTTTTGGAAGTTGGAGTTTTCTATATCATACGTATGATTATACACCACATCCAATATTACACGTATTCCTGCCTTGTGAAGAGCCAGAACCATCTGCTTGAACTCGCGAATACGACAGAGAGGATCGTAAGGGTCTGTGCTGTAGCTGCCCTCCGGAACGTTGTAGTTCACCGGGTCATAGCCCCAGTTATACTTGTTGTCCTGTAAACGAGTCTCGTCAACCGACCCGAAATCGTAACTCGGCAGGATATGAATGGCATTCACTCCCAATTCTTTCAGGTGGTTTATCGCTTTCTCCTCCGTCAGTGCGAGAAACTTTCCTTTATGTCTCAACCCCGACGAGCTGTCAATCGAGAAGTCACGGTGATGCATCTCATACACTATGAGATCGGCAGGAGAGTTCGCCACTGGGCGATAGTCTGCCGTCTGTGGCGGCAGACTCATAGACAATGTTTTATCAGACTCCAGCCACGGACGATAGTCATCGTCCCATCCCTCCGGATCAGTCTCCCGGAGGTCGAGAACAGCCCCGCGCCTGCCGTTCACACCCACAGCCTTGGCAAATACACCCGGGCATTCCCCCTTACCTATGTCGAAGGTATAGAACTTACCCTTCAGGTCACCTCTCACAACGGCTGTCCAAATGCTGTTTCCCTCATTCCGCACTTGATGCGGGATTTTCTTCATTCTCACCGTTTTTACCGCCTTGCTTCCCTCACCGACATTATACAACTGTACCCTCACGCTCTTACAGTCCTTTGGTGCAAACAACCTGAAGGTAGTCTTCTCCGGCGTATATGTCACCTCATCGAAGTTGAATGTTTGCGAATGCAAGGTCTGGCTCATAATAAAAAAGTAAAAAAGTGAAAAGTAAAATGAATACTTCGTTCTGAAATCGCCCCTCTTCATAATCACGAATTATTTTAGTCCCTTATGTAAAGATAATGCAAATATAATGTAATTCCCACTATTACACCTCACCTTCCTACATTAAAAAACATATAAGGAAGGCAAACGTTTGCACGCTTACCTTCCTTATGAATATTACAGGACTTCCGTCTGCGGCGGAAGTCCATAAAACAATGTCTAAGAGTCTGCCGCCACAGACGGCAGCCTTCCGTCTTTGTTAACTCCTCGTAACCTTATCTGTCAGTTGGCGCGGATACTTTGGCATGGCACCATTCTGCGTACATACATACGCAGACACCTCCACAGCAATACTGTGAGCCTCCTCAACAGGCTTACCATTAAGAATAGCGGCGCAGAAAGAGCCCGTAAAGGAGTCTCCTGCACCAACGGTATCAGCCACCTCTACCTTCGGAGTGTCCTGAAAAGATACCTTACCGTCATAGAACACATAGCTTCCATTGGTGCCACAGGTGAGCACAAGCATCCGTAATCCGTAATCCCTTACAACCTGTTGACATACGGCACGTTCGTCAAGATCCTGATATCCAAACATTCGGCTTACCACAACCAGCTCCTCATCATTGATCTTCAGGATATCACAACAGCGGAACGAGTCTTCGAGAATCTCCTTTGAATAGAACTGCTGCCGCAGGTTGATGTCACAAATCTTAAGACAGTCTGCAGGGGTAGCCTCAAGGAACTTCCGAATAGTCTGCCGGCTCACTATATTCCTTTGAGCCAGCGAACCGAAGCACACGGCGCGACAATTCCTTGCCACATCCTCTATCTCAGGAGTGAAAGGAATATTGTCCCAAGCCACATTCTCTTTTATCTCATAAGTAGGGATTCCGTCACCTGTAAGCGTCACGAGCACCGTCCCGGTATTATAAGGCACCCTCGGCATAAGGTAATTCAAACCATTCTTTTCCAAAGCCTCAACCGTCTCTTCCGCAAGCTTGTCCTCACCCAATGCACTGACAGCCAGTGTGTCGAGTCCGAACTGCCCAGCATGATATGCGAAATTAGCCGGTGCTCCTCCCAGTTTCTTTCCTTCAGGCAGCATGTCCCACAATGCCTCGCCTAATCCAACAATATATCTTTTCATGACTTTTGAGTTTTTAACTGTTTAATATATGTAAATAGATAAATAACGCCTACAGCCATTACCAGCACGGCCCCCGCCTGCCCCATGGCATCGCTCATAAAACCCATGAGGAGCGGGAAGACAGTACCTCCAAAGAGTCCCATTATCATCAGACCACTGACCTCATTCTGCTTCTCAGGCACCGACTCGAGAGCTGTGGCGAAGCACATAGAGAAGACATTGGAATTTCCGTAGCCGACCAAGGCGATAGCGGTATAAAGAATCCACTTCTCTGTACCGACAAACAATCCAAACATTGACAAGGCCATCATCATCACCGAGATGATGAAGAACGTACGCATCTTCATCACTCTCAGGAAGAAAGAGCCCGTCAGACATCCTATGGTACGGAAGATAAAGTAAAGAGAGGTGGCAAAGGCTGCATCATTGAGCGTCATGCCCAATCTCTCCATCAGAATCTTAGGAGCCGTAGTGTTTGTACCTACATCGATACCAACATGGCACATTATTCCGAAGAAAGAAAGTAATACTACAGGAGTACCCAGAAGCTTAAAACAGTCAATTATGCCGGAAGGTTTCCCCTCAATCGGCTCTTCCTCGATATGCGTCACGCCCAGTAGCATTGCAGCGACGACACCTATAATAAGGTATATTGCGAAGAGCACCCTCCAGTTCAGCCCGAAATGAGGTATAGCTTCCGTGGCTCCCCACATTGCCAGATATGGTGCGAGGAAGGATGCAATGGCTTTTACAAACTGTCCGAAGGTCAGTGTCGACGCAAGGTTCCCACCTTTAAGCACCGTTGACACCAGTGGATTCAAAGATGTTTGCATTATGGCATTTCCTATTCCTAATAAAGAGAATGACACAAGCATGATGCCAAAAGAATTACCAAACAGTGGTATAAGCAGGGACAGGAGTGTCACAGCGAGTGACACCAGCACCGTATTCTTCCGTCCTATCCTGTTCATCAGCATACCTGTAGGAACAGAGAATATCAGGAACCAGAAGAATACCAATGACGGAAAGATGTTAGCCGTGGCATCATTAAGTGCCAAGTCTTCCTTCACATAATTTGATGCTATACCTACCAGGTCAACGAAGCCCATGGCGAAGAAACATAGCATTACCGGCAACAGGGCCAGTTTATTCATTTTATTATTCATAACTTCAGAAAGGATATATAGTTACTTTTGATTTATTTGTCACCTTAATGGTGTTATAAGGTTCAGAAGGAAACACAAGATTAGTCATTGCCATCTTGCCATCGGCATCGAAGACCTCTATTGAGCAACGGTCGAGAAACAGACGGATCTGTTTCAGCTGACCATGAGTCGGAGCAGTAGTCGTTACTGCGAAGTTTTCATTGAAAGAAGTGTCACCACTCTTTGTACGATCCATTGAGAACGTCTGTTTGCTCGCATCATAACTCATTATCACCTGTTCTCCCTTTGCATTCGAAAGGATTATATCTGATGAGCCTTTTAATGATACTACCACCTCACATGCGTCGGTCAGATGTTTCGATGTCTTTCCGCGCAGAGACAGCATCTCTTCCGACGGAGTTACTCCGCAAAAAGTCTCATCACCGTCGAGGAACAAATCAAGATCGCGTGGTATGGCATTAGCAGAGCGGAACTGTTTTGTAGGAACCTCATTGGCATACTGCCAGTTTGACATCCATGCTATTGCTACCCGACGGTTCTTTGGTGCATTGTCAAAGGTCACCGTAGCATAATGGTCTTTTCCGTAGTCCATCCACTTCGTAATATTTGGCTTCGACTCACAGGTAAACTTATGTCCGTCGAAGTCTCCTATGAAATACTGCGTGGCAGAGCCGCCGAAGGGACCTCCAGGATTGATGTTGCATATCAGCATCCACTTGTATTGCCCGGTACCACGTACAGGCAGGCGCATAAGGTCGGGACACTCCCAAACACCGTCATGGTTGCCATACTCACTGCCAAAACGGCTCTCAAAGGTCCACTCCTTAAGATTCGGAGAGGAGAAGATCTGCATCTCCTGCCCTACCGCCAGCAGCATTATCCAACGGTGAGTGCTCTCGTACCAGAATATATGCGGATCACGGAAATCCGGCACATTGGATGTTATAACAGGGTTGTTGTCATATTTCGTAAACGTACGTCCACCATCGGTAGAATAAGCCATCGACTGTGTCTGAGACTCAGCAGCTGACGTATAGTATGCTATAATGGCATCCTTGCCGAATCCTGCCGTATTATCCTTGTCAACGACACAGGAACCACTAAAGATAGTACCTAAGCCATCGGGTACGATGACAGCGGGATGTGACTCCCAATGGATAAGATCTTTCGATGTAGAGCATCCCCATGTCATATTCTCCCACTGCGAGCCGTATGGGTTCCACTGATAACTGAGCTGCCATATACCATCTTTGTAGAACATTCCGTTAGGATCGTTCATCCAACCATACATTGGTGTATGGTGATATACCGGACGGAATCTCTCACTGTTCGCCGTGTCGAACGTGTCCGAGTACTTCATCTCATTCCAGCACACAAAGTCCTTCAAGGCTCCCTTCATCCTCCTGTCGCCATTGAAAGTAATATCAAGCAGTTTGTAACTACTCCCCTCTCCTCCACGTGACGGGGTGAGGATTAGCGGCACCCAGTAGTCCACCTTGTCAACAGCCAGGCGGACGTTCAGCCGCTTCACGACTTCGTTCCGTTCGTCAATCACGGCAATATGTGCATTCTCCTCTTTCTCCTGTACGGGCAGCAGCAGATACATCATCCCCTGCTTAACCCGTAGCATGGCGTGGTTCTCGCCCAGAATCATCTGGTCTTGGGCTTGCATAGTCACCGCCATCAGCAGGGCGGTCATTATCAGCAACATCTGTTTCTTCATATTCGTTTTACGTTTTTAGTTATAAAATCTACTGCAAATATACTCTTTTTCCCCTTTCTGTCCTATAAATAATGATGCAAACACTAACAAAAAACGTTCATTGCACTGAATTTAATCAGTATTGAACGTTTTTTATAGACCATACTAATTCCAAATACTTTTCAACCGACGGAACTGGGCATCGTAGGTGGTGCCAGTGACCGTAAGGGTATTGTATATAGTCTTTGGAAATACTAGGTTTGTCATCGACATAGAACCGTTATGAGTGAACACCTCTACTGATGACTGGTCGACGAAGATGTCGAGAGTGACAGTGTTACCGTCGACATTCAGAGGAGCATTCATCGAGAGGATGGAGAAAGTACCGTTGAAACTGGTCTGACCTGTTACCGCGGAACGGTGAGCGGTCAGTGTTCGCACAGAGGCATTGATATCTAAGGCAAACCTCTCGCCAGTATCGTTGCTCAACATAATAGTGGAGTTATTGTCGAGATTGAGGGTAATACGCAATTGATAGGCATCGCTAACATCGAACGTTGTGCCTGCAGTCTGCCAACTATCAGCTATTTTATCTATCTCGCTGACTACTGTGCTGGCGAGTAAGGGCTTGCCGGCATAGTCAATGAGTTTCAGCTCTCGTGGCAGCGTCATGGCGGAGCGCCAAGGCGAGCAAGGCACGTTTCCGCTATAAGACCAATTGTTCATCCAGCCAATCATCACCTTACGTTCACCTGTATTGCTCCAGGTTACACCGGCGTAGTTATCCATACCATAGTCGAGCCATAACGGGTAGTCACGGGCATCGGCCGTGAAGGTATTTCCATCGAAGTTGCCCACGAAGTACATCGTGCCAGAACCGAGGACGGGACCGCCTGGGTTGACACTTACAAGCAGAACCCACTTATTACCCAACTGAATCAGATCGGGACATTCCCATTGAAGGCTTGGACGACCTTTCAGCTCAGTGAAGAAGGTGCTGAGGTGATGCCACGACTTCAGGTCGGTAGAGCCATAGAACTCCACGCCCATCTTCCAGCCCTTGGCCAGTGCCATGATCCACTGACGGCTCTCAGCATGCCAGAACACTTTGGGGTCGCGCAAGTTATCGTCATCGTTCTTGATAACGGGGTTGCCGATATAGCGGGTGAAGCTCTTACCACCGTCGGTACTGAAAGCGATGCACTGCTGCTGCTTGCCCTGCACGTCGCCCGTCTCGCCTGCGGCAGTATAGATAGCCACCACAGCATTAGCTCCGAAGCCGGCAGTGTTATCTTTGTCAATGACACAAGAGCCACTGAAGACTGCACCCAGTTCGTCGCGTGTCAGTGCCACAGACTGCTCCGTCCAATGGATGAGATCTGTCGAGGTGGCGTGTCCCCATGACATGTTGCCCCAATCATTGCCCTGCGGATTATACTGATAGAAGAGATGATAAGTTCCGTCCACACATACCATGCCGTTAGGGTCGTTAATCCAGTTCTTGGCTGGTGTGAAGTGAATCTGAGGGCGGTACAGCTCATTCCTCCCTTCGGAAGAATCGTCAGGTACACCGGGCTGCTCATCCTTTGGGTTGTCAATCAGCGGATTGTAATCCTGCTTGGGGTCATCGCTGGTACAACTACTGATGGAAGCCGTCATCGCGACGGCCACCATCATTGCAGTCAAGAAATATTTTGGTTTCTTCATAATAATAACCAAGATAATATAAAACAGTACATTACCTTGTCTTTAGATACTCCAGGGAGTTCTTGGCGAGAGTGAGCACGTTGTCCTGATAGATATTGTTACTCGGGTGAGCACTCTTGTCTGGTGTGCCGTCAGGGTTCTTCATGGAGAACTCGCAACCGCCGTTACCGATACAAAGGAGAGTGCCTTGGAAATCGGTATTGCCCTGCTGTGCTTCCCATACGTTCATCTGGCTGACCCAGTCAATCTGGCTGTCCCATGTGCCGAGGGGATATATGCCGTAGGTTTGGGTGAGCTGCGTGTAGCAGCTTTCCTCTTGGTTGCCGATGCCAGTGAGCAGCGATGGCAGGTTGAAGTAGAGGCAGTTGTGGTCCTCTGTCCAGCCCGGTCCCTTAAAGGCAATGAGTTTGGTGCGGTCTGTCGATTCCACCTCGAGACCCTTGTAGATTGGATGTGTGCTGTGGTCTTTCGAGAAGCGTGAGCCAGGGTTCAGCTGTACGGCCATCTTCCACACGTCGTTGTTGATACCGCCCTCTCCGAAGCCGAAGGCATGGTCGTTGTTCTTCATATCGTCGAGGTTGATGCGACCGAGGTAACCGGCATATACCGTGGCATGGCTCCAGAGCAGGAGGCTACCGCCAGCCTTATACCACTCTTTGATAATAGGTGTAGCGGCCTCTACGACAGCTGGCATAGTCCATACGTCGCTCTCGCTGACACCCTCCAGGTCGCGCAGCCAGAAGAGCACGCGGAAAGGCTCGATAACCTCAGCATCGGTGATGCTGGTGAAGGGCACAAACTGTGCGGTGGGGTAAGTCTCATGGAGCCAGAGCCAGGCCGATGCCTCATCATCGTCACCTTCGGCAACCAGCTCTTCGGGTGTAGCATAGACACTCAGGAAGCCGATGGCCGTCTTGCCGATGCGGAGCGAGGAACGAGTCGAGAGAGCGGTACCCTTGTCATTCACGGCAGTGAGGGTGACTTCCCAAGTGTCACCAGTCTGTACGTCGGGTATTGTGTAGCTCGTAGCTGTCCCTGGAAGAGTCTCGGTGATGGTGCGGGCGGCACCGACAGAACCATTACCCGCACTATTCGTGGCGGTGAGGCGGATGCTGGTAGCGTCGGCTGCGCGGTTCCATTCCACGAGGGCATCGTAACCTCCAGCCTTGTCAACCTGACTCATCTGCACACCGCTGATGCTGGTGGCACCTTCACGTGTATAGGTCTTGACGACGCCGGTAGAGAAGTTCTCGCCGTCAGTAAGTTTGAAGACGTACTCGAACGGAACATTCGTTGGAATATTCTTCTGGGTGAAGCTGTTGCCGCTGACACGCTCACTACTGGAGAGCGTCCCGTTGCTGTAGATGGTGACGAGCATGTCGGCACTCTGGTCAGGCCATGAGAGGATGTAGTCATCGCCAGAGAGCTGACCGTTGATTTGTGAGACATCAGGAGCCTGTAGCTTTATGGTCTCACGGTCGATATCCTTATCCTGACAAGAAATGAAGAATGATGTTTGAAGTATGAAGAATGCTGCACCGAGCACCTTAACCATCAGGTTCATGCTTCTTTTTCCTGTATTAATTATTGTGGGTTTCATAATCTTTATATTTTTATTTTGTTAATAACCAGAAGAGCGGTAGCTAACCGACCTTGGTTGCTTGTTTTGAAGGTCTCAAGAAATTATTCACTCTTCATTTAATTATATCCCTTGTTCTGTGTGTACAGTCCAGGCACGTAGTAAAGCTGGATGTAAGGAAGTGGGAAATACTCGTTCTTGCCGGGCGTGTAGTGAGCGTCCTTATAGTACTGGGCATAGGTCTGCCCATCGTAGATGGCATCCTTTTCCTTCTCGAAGAACTTGTTGAGCGTCTGCGAGGCGATACCCCATCGACGCAGGTCGAAGTAGCGTCCGTTCTCCATAGCCAGCTCTAAGCGGCGCTCCCACTGCAGACAGCGGCGGGCTTGCTCCTTACTGCTGAAATAGGTAGGGGGATAGAGGGCGATGTCGCACTGGTCAGCTGCATAGCTGATGTGCTTGGCAACGCTGTTCTTGGCACGCTGACGGATGTCGTTGATGATGGTGCGGGCTTCTTCAAGTTGTCCGGTCTCGACGAGTGCCTCAGCACGCATGAGCATCACATCGGTATAGCGCAGCACATAGTCATTCATGGCGAAAGCCTGCCAAGGGTTGTCGAAGGTCTCGCCCTTGGAGCGTTGCGGCACCTCTTTCAGTGAGGCATAGTAGCCGTAGGTGTTGGGGGTGCGGCTGTTGTCCTTGGTCATAGTATACTCCACCTCATACTTGTAGGGGAATGTTGGCATTCCGACTGTGTGGAAGAGGCGCGGATCCCATTTCTGTGTGGTAGGCACACCATTGACAGGATAGGCAATCTCGTTATTGTAGTCGTCAAACATAGGCAGACCGTCGCGGGTCTTGAAGGCATTGACGAGGTTCTGCGTGGGCTTGTGGAAGTCCCATCCGCACGACCACATCTGCCAGCAGCCGTTGAGCATGTTGCTCCAGTTGGCACGTCCGTAGAGGGTGTTGTCATCCTGATAGTCGCTGTGCTGAACGGCAAAGATGCTCTCCTTTGAGTTCTTGTACTCCGGCAGGAAGATGTCACCATAATCCTCTAAATAACCGTACTGTGAGTTCTTCACGTCGTTGGTGTACTTCAACACCTCCTGCATGTACTGCTGGTTGATATGGCTTACTCCCGTAGAGGCTTCGTAGCCGTCGCCCCAGGCCATCGTCAGATAGCACTTGGCAAGATAGGCTGCTGCGGCAATCTTGTTGGCGCGTCCGCCCTCGCTCTGCTGCGTGGGCAGCACGTCGTAGGCAAACTTGAAGTCGGCCACTATCTTCTCCATCAGCTCCTCATGGGTGAACTGGTTGTTGGGGGTCTGTTCCTCTGTGTGGTTCTTATATACCTCCTCATCAATCCATGGCACCTGGTACCACATCTGGACGAGCTTGAAATAGAAGTGGGCACGGAGGAATCGCACCTCACCCTCGCGGATTTTAGCTTTCTCCTCACCCAGTTTGGCATTGCCATACTCGGCCAGTGAGACCAATGCACGGTTACAGCGCGAGATACTGCAGTAGAAGTGATACCACAGCTCGTCCATGTGGTCTGGAGTGGAGGCTGTCAGCGTCGACCACACTTCCACAGGGTGGTAGTTGGTGTCGGTGGTACCCGAACCGCCCTTCATGGCATCATCAGAAGATACGTCACCATAAGGCCAGAGGTTGAACGGATAGGTGTACCAATCGTCGCCCAGTTTGGCATAGGCAGATGTCACCATTTCATCGGGCTGGCTCATAGCGAGGTCTTCGCTGATGACGCCCTGCGGCTCTACGTCGATAAAGTCGTTACAGGAAATGAAGAATGAAGAATGAAGAATGAAGAATGCTGCGCCGAGCACCTTCACCATCATGGTCATACTTCTTTTCCTTGTATTTATTATTGTCTGTTTCATATTATTTCTTATTTATATATTATTATTTGAATAACTACAATTGCGGTAGGAAATTCTTCATTGCTTTTCCCTTCGGCCAGCGACCGTTGGTTCTTCATTTAAAACGAAGTTTGAATACCAAATGAGAACGAGGTGCTGTTTGGATACATCCATCGAGGGTTCTCAGGGTCGCTGCAGGTCAGTGAGCTGCTCTTCAAGGTGAGCAGGTTATGTCCGGATATATATATGCGGGCTGAGGTCATATTGACCTTCTTCAATAGTCTGTCGGGCAGGTTGTAACCAATCTGCACCTGGCGGAGCTTGCCGTATGAGCCGTTCTCGACGAAGTAGGTCGATGCACGGTTCTCGTTACCCACATTGTTTGTGGTCAAAGCGGGGATGCTGCTGCCTGTGTTGGCGGTTGTCCAGGCATCAAGCATACGGTTACCCTTGTTGCTTCCTGCATCGGTAATGCTGTAGAAGTCTGTCTGGAACTTCTGGTCGTTGTAGACGTCCTGTCCGGCAACGCCCTGCCAGAACATCGAGAAGTCGAAGTCCTTGTAACCCAGTTCAATGTTCAGACCCCATGAGAAGTTTGGCACTGGATTGAATATCCATGTCTGATCCTGCTCGTTGATGATGCCATTGCCATCGAGGTCGGCGTACTTCAGACCACCCACGCGGGCATTCTCCTGACCGCTGGCGAGCACTTCCTCCCGGTTTTGGAACAGTCCGTCGACAACATAACCCACGATGGAGCCGTATGGCTTCTTTGCCTCTACGAGATTCTCCTTGGCGGTGTGGACATAAGAGCCGGTGGTTGTTTCAGGCAGGTAGGTCACACGCTGGCGGAAGAAGTCGAGGTTGCCGTTCACGTTGTACTTCAGACCGAAGTTGGTTGTGCCACGATAGCCCAGTGCAAACTCCATACCCCAGTTACGCAGGCTTGGTCCGTTGAGCCAAGAGGCACCGCCCTCACCCATCGATCCGAGGTAGGCAGGGTTGATGAGCATGTCCTTCACATTCTTAATATATGTATCGAAGGTTCCGTAGACAGAGCTGCGGAAGAGGGTGAAGTCAAGTCCGAAGTTATACTGCTCAGTAGTCTCCCACTTCAGATTGTTGTTTTGCGACTGTGTGGCACGGAATCCTGAGGGGAAGATGCCGCTGCCTGCCAGTGCGAGGTCGTAAGCTGTCGACTCGTTGCGGGCACCACCATAAGTGGCAGCATAGAGACCGTAGCGGGCATAGTTGGAGATGGCTTGGTTACCAGTCTCACCCCATGACGCACGGATTTTCATGTCGTTGATCCAGTCCTGGTTCAGGTTCTCGGAGATACGATAACCCAATGTAACGGCTGGGAAAGTACCATAGCGGTTGTTCTCACCAAAACGGCTCGAACCGTCGTGGCGGATGGTAAACGAAGCAAGCAACAGGTCATGCCAGTTATAATCCAGCTTACCGAAGAACGAAACCAAGTTGTAGCCCTCGCGGATACCGCTGGCGCGCTGGGTGCCTGTGGCGGCATCAGGCCACATATAGTCGTAGCTCTCTAAGGCGTACATCTGTGCGTATGCGTTAGAGTGCTCGTCGATGTCGCGGTGCAGCTCCATACCGGCCAGCACGATAAAGTTGTGGTCGGCACCAATGTTGAAGTTATAGTTGGCGGTGTTCGACCATGTCCACTTCACAGAGTTCTTGCTGCTCAAGCTTGCCGATGGCGTAGAGTTGTTCACCACGTCAGAGTGCCAGGTGTAAGTAACGCCGTGGATGAACTCTGACCAGTAGTCCAGACCGAAGTTGGAGCGCAATGTCAGTCCCTTGATGGGCTGAAGGTTGACGTATGCATTGCCGAAGATGCGCCACATCTTCAAGCGGTTGTCGCGGTTATGATAGAGTTCGCGCAGTGGGTTCTGACGGTCGCTCATGCCACCCACAGGACCAGAGAAGGTCTCACCGTCTTCCTCGTAGACTGGCAGCGTAGGTGCCATCTTCAGTGCATTCTCTAAGGGAGCCCAATCCACCTGATTCGAGTAGGTTATGGTGGCATTCTCACCGATGGTCACCATCTTGTTCACTTTGTAGCTGGTGTTGATGCGGCCCGAGAAGCTCTCAAAGTCGGTATACTTCAGGATACCGTTGTTTTTCTTATAGCCAAAGCTGACCAAAGCCGATGACTTTTCTGTGGCATTGGAGATACTGAGGTCGTAGCTCTGGGCGAAGCCTGTACGACTGATCTCGTCGAGCCAGTCGGTATCACTGAAGCGCATGGTCTTCTTCGAATTCATATAGCCGTCGTAGAGACCGTTCACGGTGAACTGGCGCATCTGACCAGTGGCAGGGTCGTAGGCCTGGATGGGTGTACCGGCCGTGGCATTGAGAGTCAGACCGTAGTTGTTGGCATACTGCTCAGGGTCCAGTCCGTCATTCATGGCTGCCTGTGCCATCGCAGTCGCATATTCGGAGGTGTTTGCCAGATCCATCATGCTCTGCTTGTTATAGAACGAGGCTGTCAGGTTAGCCGAGAAGTCAACCTTCACCTTGTCGCCCTTCTTGCCTGAGCGAGTGGTGATGATGATAACACCATTGGCAGCGCGGCTACCATAGATAGAGGCCGAGGCAGCATCCTTCAATACCTGCATCGACTCGATGTCGTTCATGTTCAGGGTATTCAGGTTGGTCGTAGTAGGCACACCATCAATAATAAAGAGAGGATCCTGCGATGAGTTGAACGAACCACCACCGCGGATACGTACGGTACCAGCACCGACAGGCGAGCCGTTCGAGGTGATAGTCATGCCAGGAACCTTACCCTGCAGGGCACGCATGGGGTCGGTGTCTGAGGAGGTTTTCAACTCGTCGGTCTTCACCACAGCCACCGAACCGGTCAGGTCAGCTTTGCGCTGGGTCTGGTAACCTGTCACAACGACTTCAGCCAGCTCACTTGCATTTTCCTTCATGGTCAGTGCCATGTTTTGTCCGGCAACCTGCTCCATGCTGTCATACCCTATATAAGAGATGACGAGTGTGGCGCCAGGCTTTACGCTAAGCTTGAAGTTTCCGTCAAAGTCGGTAACCGTACCGTTGTGGGTACCTTTCTCAATGACAGTGGCACCGATAATAGGTTCGCCGGTAGGATCTACCACATTACCTGTCACTTCCTGTTGAGCATACATGGCAGTGCATGTTATCGTCAACAGGAAAATCAGCAGTCGTTTCCTGGAAACGCTTGCCAGAGCAAAGACAAATTTTCTCAGTTGTTTCATTGGTTTGATGTTTAGTTAGTAATTGAATTAAACTGTGCACAAAGGTATTTCTATTTATAAATACATGGTAGAAAAAATGTTTCATAGTGTGGTAAAAATCGTTCAATGTATCATTTTTTATATGAATTGAACGATATTTGTCATTGATTATACTGATAACCGACTACTTTTGCAATCGAAAAAACGTACTTTTTTCGTATCTTAGGTTATCAAAATAGGTGTGGAAGATATCTCACGTTCGAACCAGGTCTGCGACAACATCAGAATAGGCGGAAATATCAGTCCACACCTTTTTACTTTTCTCTTACATCACCAGGTAACACTCCATGTTCTTCCTTGAAACACTTAGTGAAGTAGCTCGGTGCGGTAAATCCAACCTTATAGGCTATCTCGCTAATGGTCTGGTCTGTGGTCTCAAGCAGCTGGCGGGCTTTTGACAGGCGAGTCTTACGTAATAACTCCACGGGAGAGAATCCGGTAAGCGCTTTCACCTTACGGTATAACTGTACGCGACTGAGACCCAGCTCGGTACCTATATCCTCCACACTAAGATCGCTGTTGCTCATTTTCTCTTCCACCACATGTCTGAATCGCTGGATGAAAGCATTCTCCACAGGTCGTTCATCAGCAACAGGACTGCCAGTATCACCAACGGCACCATCCAGTGTCCGCACGTCTGCGGTAGGTGTCCACAGGTTGCGTAGTTGCTGACGCTGACGCAGAAGGTTGCCGATACGCGCAAGGAGCACATCGGGCTGGAAAGGTTTGGTGATATAGGCATCGGCTCCACTCTCATAGCCCTCTATCTGATGACAGCTCAAGGAGCGGGCTGTCAACAGGATTACAGGAATATGGCTGGTAGCGACCTCGCCTTTTACCTTCTGACAAAACTCCAAACCATTCATTACAGGCATCATCACATCGCTGATAATAATATCTGGCACAACCTCACGGGCAGTCTCCATACCCATCTGTCCGTCTGAGGCTTCATACACCTGATAATACTTCTCCAATATTGTACGCAGATATGTCCTGATGTCGGCATTATCATCAACGATAAGCACCGAGCCTTCGCCAGCCATATCAGGCATCCCTATTGCCTCTATGTGCTCTTTCAGCAGGTTCATCTCCGTGGCAGGCAAGTCCACATCACCATTACTCAACAGGTCTGGTGGGGTTAATATCCTGTTTACAAGCATCGTCAACTGACCTGTATTCCGACGAACTATCGCAAGCATCTCAGAAGTATCCTTACTGGCATCCCTCATCTCCTGAGTGGCCGCAAGCTGTGTCAGAGGACCTTCAATAAGAGTCAGTGGCGTACGCAACTCATGACTTACCTGAGTATAGAATTTCAGTTGCGCCTGTGCCATCTGCTCACGCTCCTCATTGATCCGTGCTTTTTGCTTGAAATAAAGATATATGATGACAACGGTCAGTATCAGTAAGGCTATAATGCCTACAGCCAGAAATGTAATAGTACGCTGAGTGTCTAATTGCTGGAGGTAAGCGTCCGACTTGTCATGCAGACGTGTGAGGTAAGCCGACTGCCTTTCCTTCTCCTCATTCTGCATCAGCAACACACGAGCATTGTCATGTGTCACCATTGCTGCCATAAGCGGGTTGTCCCTCTTGTAGTCGTTCCCCTCAAGAATATCTATTGCCAGTTGCAACACCTGATCACCATGAGTAGGATAGATATATGAAGCCTCAAGCATGGAGTCTAAGACGCATTCTATTCCGTTACCCTTACCTGCCAGCCCGTCTATACCGCAGTATTTTACTCCTGTGCGACCAAGAGCTTTGAGAGCACCAACAGCCATACGGTCGTTTTGTCCAAATACAAAATCTATCTTTCCCATATCACCCTGATAAGCTTTAACGGCATCAAAGGCACTTTTCTCTGTCCAGTCACCTTGCAGAGACGCTACTAATTCTATATCTGGATAGCGACTTAGGGCATCAGAAAAACCTTTATGCCTCTCTATCGCCGGTGTGGAGCCTTTCAAACCCATGATTTCCAAGACCCTGCCCCTGCCTTTCATGCGCATGGCGATATACTGCCCCATCTGCCTGCCCATCTCTTCATTGTCAGCACCGATATAAGAAGTGTACTTATTGGAATTAGTTTTCCTGTCGAAAACAATAACCGGCACACCACTGTCATAGGCACGGTCAATGGCTGGAGACACCGTTGTCGCCTGATTTGGCGCAACGATAAGAAGGTCAATACCCAGTGCCACCAAACTGTCTATCTGCTCTATCTGTCGCTTGTCATTATCACCTGCCGAGGCAAACCGCAGGTCTACTCCTTCATTCAGGTAGGTTCCCATGCGTAGCTCGTCATTCAACTTATCACGCCATATATCCTGTGAGCATTGTGACACACCAATCACATAACGGGGTTTCTTCTTACCGCATCCTACGATGAGAACTACCGCCATCATACATACTAACAATTTCAATATTTGTCGCATTTGGTTCGAAACTTTAGTCACCTGCAAAGATAATGCAAA
>CAJOPT010000115.1 GCA_905236455.1 uncultured Prevotella sp.
AAATAAATCAATGTTATAGGTTGAGTGCTGGCAGGCTGTTGATGGCATCCTCTTTCAACTTGTCAACGGCACGGGTGTATTTCTCAGTGTGCTTCAAGCCGCTATGGCCGAGAAGGCTGGCAACAGTCTTGATGTTGGCACCATTGTTGAGGATGTTCACATAGGAAGAGTGGCGGTTGCCATGCAAGTGCTATGATATTGTTTTCCGATATCAATGCTATTAGGAAAAAGTTGTGACAAGATTTTGAAAAGTTATAATAACTTTTTTCTAAGAGCAATGCATTTGCAGATTCACGGTATCGCTATCGCATTAGGAGCAGCCGTGTAGTGTTTGCTAAAAACTAATTTTTATTTTTGTTTTTTTGCTGTCACGCTATCACTTTTAGACAGTTTTGTGGTGGTGTAATCCCCTGTTACAGGGCAATTCGGGGCAATGGAGGAGCCGATTAAAGAAAAACCGTGCTGTCACGGTTGTATCACAACGAGTTAAGGAGAACTCCTTTGGGACTCATGACAGCAGTGCGGTATCTTTAGTGACAGCAAGTGTGATAGGAAATTCCTGTCTCCGGCTCAACAAACCTCGTATTTACGGGTATTGCAGAAGGAAAAGTGATAGCGTGACAGCAGATTTTTGATTTATATCAGTAAACAAGTACGTTGGGACTTGTTACTGATAAGCCTGTTCATGAACGCCCTTCACTGCACGGCCGCTGGGGTCATTGAGGTTTCTGAAGGCTTCATCCCATTCGAGAGCGATTGCTGTTGAGCATGCTACGCTGGCTTCACTTGGCACGCTGCGCGCGGCGGAGTCACTTGGGAAATGCTCAGCAAAGATACATCGGTAATAATACTCTTCCTTGTTCTTTGGCGGGTTGATGGGGAAACGCTCTGCGGCGTGCTCCATCTGTTCGTCGCTTATCGCTTCGGAAGTAATAGCCTTGAGAGTGTCAATCCATGAATATCCCACGCCATCGCTGAACTGTTCCTTTTGTCGCCATACCACTTCGTCAGGCAGCATGTCGGCAAAAGCCTCCCGTACTATTCTTTTCTCAATGTTTGACCCTGGACACATCTTGGCTTCAGGATTGGTTCGCATCGCTACGTCAAGAAACTCTTTGTCGAGGAAAGGCACACGTCCTTCCACACCCCATGCGCTTAAGCTTTTGTTCGCTCGCAGGCAGTCGTATAGATGCAGCTTAGATAGTTTTCTGACAGTCTCCTCATGGAAAGCCTTGGCAGAAGGTGCTTTGTGGAAATAGAGGTATCCTCCGAAAATCTCGTCGGCACCTTCACCCGACAGGACCATTTTTATGCCCATGGATTTTATCACACGTGCCAGAAGGTACATTGGTGTGGATGCTCGTACGGTAGTGACATCGTATGTCTCAATGAAATAGATGACATCACGGATGGCATCAAGTCCCTCTTGGATGGTGTAGTTTATCTCATGATGTACGGTCCCGATATGGTCAGCCACAAGTTTTGCCTTTGCCAAGTCGGGTGCCCCTTTGAGTCCTACCGCAAATGAATGCAGGCGTGGCCAGTAGGCTTTCGACTTGCTGTCATCCTCTATTCGCATTTCGGAATACTTCTCTGCAATGGCAGATATGACGCTGCTGTCGAGTCCACCTGACAACAGTACGCCATACGGCACGTCAGACATAAGTTGTCGTTTTACTGCCGCTTCGAGCGAGTCGTGGATATCACGAACAGAGTAGGAGTTGTCTTTCACGGCATCGTAGTCAAACCAATCCCGATGGTAGTATCTTTTTAATTCTCCATTCCAAAAGTAATGTCCTGGAGGGAATGGTTCATAACGTTCACATTGTCCCTCAAGTGCTTTCAGCTCAGAGGCAACATATATAGTCCCGTCGTTGTCGTAACCTATGTAAAGAGGTATTACTCCGATAGGGTCTCTGGCTATGAGGAACTCGTTCTTCTCCTCATCATAAAGCACAAAAGAGAATATTCCGTTAAGGGTTGCCGTCTGTGTCGGCAGACTATTAGACGATGTTTTATCAGACTTCCGCTCGTCGCGGAAGTCTTCAAGGAAGCTGATACCTTTGTCCCGATATAGTGCAAGAATCACCTCGCAATCACTTCCAGTCTGGAAGTTATACTTTCCTTCATACCTTTTCCGAATCTCCTGATGGTTATAGATCTCACCATTTACTGCTAATACCTGTTTGCGGTCAGGAGAATAAAGAGGTTGTCCTCCGGATTCAGGATCGACTATACTCAGTCGCTCATGTGCCAGGATGGCAGAGCCACCACAATATATTCCACTCCAGTCCGGTCCTCTATGGCGTATCTTCTGGCTCATGCGCAAAGCTTTCTCGCGCATGTCTGCCGTCTGCGTCGGCAGACTATTAGACGTTGTTTTATCAGACTTTCGCCACGGACGGAAGTCTGCCGTCTGCGTCGGCAGACTATTAGACATTGTTTTATCAGACTTCCGCCACGGACGGAAGTCTGCCGTCTGCGTCGGCAGACTATTAGACGTTGTTTTATCAGACTTTCGCCACGGACGGAAGTCTGGTGTCTGTTCTTTGATATTCAAGATTGCTACAATTCCACACATAGTCTTTAAATAAGATTTGAACGTTTTTTATAATCTGTTTTCTCTCGCTGTGTTTGCTTACAATTACAGTTGCATGGCGCTTTCAACATAGTTGATAAAAGCTTGGTTTACCATTCGAATGCCACCGGGAGTAGGGTAGTGCCCGGTGAAATACCAGTCGCCTGGATGATTGGGGCAAGCTTCGTGCAGACCCTCTATGCTTTGAAAGACCATTTCCACGGGTGTCTCCATACCTTCAGGGCGGAGCATCTCAACCA
Organism: uncultured Prevotella sp.; assembly: GCA_905236455.1. Classification (GTDB taxonomy): domain Bacteria; phylum Bacteroidota; class Bacteroidia; order Bacteroidales; family Bacteroidaceae; genus Prevotella. Next base: position 2,839 of record CAJOPT010000115.1, read on the forward strand.
TTTTCATATTTATCTCCTCTACGGAAAATGGTGCGTAAATAGCCCGGACGAAGTTTGTCGTCTGTGGTGACAAACTATTAGACAATGTTTTATCAGACTCCCCGCCACGGGAAGTCTTTTTTTCTTGATTTGGCAAATCGTGGCTTAAGGATGATTTGCATTGCTTATAGATGTCAGTTATAAGTTGCTGCATTCCCCTTTCCTTTATAAGCTGGATAGCTGCGCGGAATGCGCAAAGCTCCTCAAGACGTGACATGTCGATACCATAGTAATCAGGGTAGCGTATCTGTGGAGAACTTGATACCATGACAATTTTCTTGGGATGCAGTCGTTCAAGTATCTTGAAGATACTTTCACGGAGAGTGGTTCCGCGCACAATGGAGTCGTCAATGATTACAAGCTGGTCTTCGTAAGGTCTCAGAGAACCGTATGTGATGTCATATACATGGGCAGCCAAGTCATTGCGCTCTACGCCTTCTGCGATGAATGTGCGTAGCTTAATATCTTTCCATACAACCGTTTCTATGCGTATGTCTGCCGCCGCAGGTGGCAGACT
>CAJOPT010000116.1 GCA_905236455.1 uncultured Prevotella sp.
GCAGGGGATAAGATTGATATGAGTGATGAGAAAACACTGCCAATCAATGTGCGTCGCGCATTTTGTAAATATACTTTATACAAGGATGTCTTTACCACAGTAGGTGGAAACTATACCGTAGAAGAGGGACCATATCCGACAAATGTTCAAGCAACGACCAAAGGCACATGGAGCGGAGAAGGGGGTGATGCTGTTTATAATCAGATAGGTGAACTGTTATATGATGAGGATGGTAAGCCGGTATGGACATATCGAAATTCAGACGGTACACCCGCTGATGGTGCTCAGGGTATATATGCAAGTTATGAAGTGACAACGGATATATTCCTTAAAGAGGCTCCGACAAAGGCCGAAGTGGAAGCAATGTATGCCAATAATGACCATGTGTATTTCATGGACTTCCCGGGAGAGAGCACTAATGTCCATCATGCTTTCTTCGACAATGAGGCTAAAACTCGTATCCAGACAGACGATCTCTCTAAAAAGATAGATAAGAATTTGGGAACATGGAAGACGGAGAAGAAGAAGGCAAGTGGAAGTGGCACGAACACGTTTGTTGATGATACCGCAGAGCCATATAATCATCTGCAATTCCGCACGACGGAAGACCGTATGTACTCCATACCGGAGCATCTGAAGTGGTACTTCGTGGGTGACCCGTATAAAGTACAGGTGTTCAATACATACTCTGGTGATACAGAAAACAAAGTATGGAATACTGAATCTGTAGAAGACCAGAAGGGTAAAATATGGGTCGCAGGAACCAAAGCGGCTAATCTGGCACGTTTCAACCCTGTAGAGACCAATTTCCAGTTTGTAGTCGATTGTGTTCACATGCGATTGCCGGATTATTCGAATATAGATACCCGTGCGGAGTTGACACCAACAGACTCTTTGGGACATTCTCTTGATCCTATACCAAACCGCAATGTCAACAAGCCTTATTTCGATGACTTCTACTGGGAATGTGTTCCGGCGGCAAGCGATGAAGAAGGAACGTTCGCATTGCGTTTCAAGGAAGACAATGACTTGTTGGGTTATCGTAATGTATATTACTATCTGTCACACGACGGCTTGACAAGAACCTATCGTTCTGCGGAAAACCAACCGGAAGTATATCACATCAACTTGAATTATGATGCTGATAACAAGCGCCAACAGACAGGAGACTATATAGGATATCATGCTGCAAACAATAGCAACTCTGTTATCCGATTAGTTCAGCCAGTAAATTTATTTATCAATGCTTTCAAAGAGATAAACAATAACCAGACACCACGTTCCGAATGGACTAATGGGGGTGTTATGCCTACTCAAACCGGACGATACCAACGTATGACCACGGATGAAGAATGCGGTTATTACGGATTGGGTGAGACCATCACAGAGGTTCCTCGTCATTTGCAGCGTAAGTTTGTTAAGTATGGAACCATTAATTACCAGCTTTTGCCCAACAAGACTTTCACTCCAATAGAGACGTGTACAGAACACGAATCGAATGTTTTTGTTACAGGTACTCCTGTCAATGCTGTTTTTAAACTGAATGTCAGTTACAAGGTAGATGACCTGACCAATACTGCCGACGGTAAGCAGGTACATCTATTCAGCACCTGTGCTTCCCCGACAAGTCCTGCAGCATCAGAACTGCAGTGGCTTGACGTAATGGTTGGCAATAACAACTGGCTCTATTATGACAAGCTGAATGTTGACGGCAGTGGCTATGAAAACCAGAAGGATGTTGTCAGCAACTATTGCCGTGCATTGAGCAACGACAAGACGGGCTGGAACGGAGAAGTAAATGGCTGGACCGACGGCTTGAAAGGACTGCACTGGGCTTTCATAGGCGACCCGTATGACTTTACTGTCATCAACCGCCGTCGCTATGAAGACGGCACAGCTGGCACTGACCCTATGTGGCTTGAGAGTAGTGACAACCTGGTCATGACCGCAACGCCAGCCAGCGCAACCCATTACTCTACACGCATGTGGAAGACCGGCGGCAAAGACGAATATGTCTTGACCACAGGAAGCACCATGCTGCCAACGACATCCAAGCGCATGGTTGCCCAGAATAGTACCACACAGTTCCATCTGATGGACTACACCCTTTCAGACCGCCGAGTCTATACCGCTAATGAAAATGACCTGAATTACAATAACTATGTGAACAACGGTTATTCATACAACAAACCCCTGAACGGTCTCGGTGTCATGCAGCAGAAGCTGCAGATACGCACCGCAGTGGCAAAGGACGAGGACGGAGCCGACAACGACTGCTTCGATTCTGAAGTACGCATTTACACCACCAACCATGTGCAGCGTATAAAGAAGACAGGTATGGAGATTAAGTATGGCAAGGCGGATGAGTCGTTGCCGTACTCCCTGCGCCGTTATGGCTGTACATACACATGCTACTTGGTGACAGATAATGACAGCGTACTGGTGAGTGACTTTGACAGCACTACGAAACTGACATCTTCGGATGCCAATGTCAATGGAAAGACATTCCGCGAGTTCATCGACTCCAAGACGTCTTTCCGTCTGTCATACGTCTATGAGGTTGAGGATGAGACCTCGCAGTTCTTTACTACCAAGTCGAATTCCCTGACAGATGACTATACATGGATGAATACTTACTTTGCCTGGAACCAGACATACTCTGGTACGAATGTGGAGGTAGAGTATTATGTCGATGTGTTTGACCA
>CAJOPT010000117.1 GCA_905236455.1 uncultured Prevotella sp.
AACCAGAACCCTCAGATTATTTTAGAGTCTTGCGATAAGGAGTTGCTCGGACTCATATGTGCTAAAATTCGTTCTTTCCGTATGCCTGAGCCATACAAGGGCAAGGGTATCCTGTTCAAAGGCGAGGTTATCCGCAGAAAGTCTGGTAAGTCAGCTTCTGCTAAGTAATTTTAATTGAGTTTACTATTATGACAACAAAGAAAGTAGAAAGACGAATTAAGATAAAGTTCAGAATTCGCAAGAACGTGAACGGGACTGCTGAGCGTCCCCGCCTGAGCGTCTTCCGCAGCAACAAGCAGATTTACGCACAGGTAATCAACGATATTACAGGCAAGACTCTTTGCGCTGCATCTTCACTGGGTATGGAGAAACTCCCTAAGAAGGAGCAGGCTGCCAAGGTAGGCGAGCTTCTCGCCGAGAAGGCAAAGGAGGCTGGCGTCTCTCAGGTAGTGTTCGACCGTAATGGATATCTCTATCACGGACGTGTTAAGGAATTGGCAGACGGTGCACGTAAAGGTGGACTTAATTTCTAAAAGATTATTATGGCAATGAATAATAAAGTTAAGATAAATAGTGACGTTGAGTTGAAAGACCGTCTGGTTGCTATTAACCGTGTTACCAAGGTAACAAAGGGTGGTCGCACCTTCACATTTGCAGCTATCGTGGTTGTTGGCGACGGCAATGGCGTTATTGGCTGGGGACTTGGCAAGGCAGGTGAAGTTACTGCTGCTATCGCTAAGGGCACAGAGGCTGCCAAGAAGAACCTTGTTAAGGTACCAGTGCTGAAGGGCACTATTCCTCATGAGATGGAAGCTCACTTCGGTGGTGCACAGGTGTTCCTGAAGCCTGCAGCAGCCGGTACCGGTCTTGTGGCCGGTGGTGCTATGCGCGCCGTACTGGAGAGTGTTGGTATTAAGGATGTGCTCGCTAAGTCAAAGGGTTCTTCCAACCCCCACAACTTGGTGAAGGCTACCATCGAGGCACTGAGCAGCATGCGTGATGCCTATACAGTAGCTGGCAACCGTGGTATCAGTATGGACAAAGTATTTAGAGGATAAACAGGAGGTTAGACTATGGCAACAATTAAGATTAAGCAGATTAAGAGTAAAATCGGTTATCCCGTTGACCAGAAGCGTACTCTCGAAGCACTGGGTCTTCACAAAATCTCTCAGGTAGTAGAGAAGGAAGACACTCCTGATGTCCGTGGTATGATTCGCAAGGTTCATCATCTGGTGACCGTTATTGACTAAAGAGTAATCACACAACTAAAAACAGAATTCAATTGTTATGAAACTGAATAATTTGAAACCTGCAGAGGGCTCTACACATTCACGTCGTAGAATCGGTCGCGGTCCCGGCTCTGGTCTGGGCGGTACTTCTACCCGTGGTCACAAAGGTGCCAAGGCTCGCTCTGGTTATAAGAAGAAGATTGGTTTTGAAGGTGGTCAGATGCCTCTGCAGCGTCGTCTGCCGAAGTCTGGCTTCAAGAACATCAACCACAAGGAGTACTTCGCAGTGAACCTTTCTACTCTCCAGAAGCTTGCAGAGCAGAAAAATCTCACCAAGATTGGAATCGCCGAGCTCGTAGCTGCTGGTCTGACCAATGGCAAGGAGTTGGTGAAGATTCTTGGTAATGGTGAGCTGAAGGCTAAGGTCGATGTTGAGGCCAATGCATTCTCAAAGAAGGCCGAAGAAGCTATCAAAGCAGTAGGTGGAAACGCAACAATAATCTAAACAAAGCGCGAAAATGAAGAAGTTTATCGACACCCTAAAGAACATTTGGAAGATTGAGGATTTGCGTCAGCGTATCCTTATCACAGTCCTGTTTGTCGCAATTTATCGTTTTGGTTCGAAGATCGTGCTTCCAGGCATTGACTTCAATAGCCTTGATGCTTTGCGCAAGCAGACGGAGAATGGCCTTATGTCACTTCTCGATATGTTCTCGGGTGGTGCATTTTCCCATGCATCAATCTTTGCACTGGGAATCATGCCTTACATCTCAGCTTCTATCGTTATGCAGCTTCTTGCTGTCGCTGTACCTTATTTCCAGAAGATGCAGCGTGAGGGTGAGAGC
>CAJOPT010000118.1 GCA_905236455.1 uncultured Prevotella sp.
AACGGTCGCCAGCTCGACGAGATGCAGAAGGGTGTCAACATCCTCCGCATGAGCGACGGCTCAACAAAGAAGGTTGTCAACCAGTAAGAGGTATATATAGCTTCAGAGCTTGCGAAAGGTGAGTAACTGAATATATATATAATATAATAAGGTGTCGCTTGACACATCATACAAGTATCAACAGGGGCGGTTCCAACGGAGCCGCCTCTGTTTCATTGTCCCACTCCGTCCCACCCAGTCCAACTCCGTCCAAATCATTGTCCCACTCCGTCCCAAACAATCTGTTAGGAAAACAAATTATTCTAATTATTATTTGGTTCTTTCCTCTTTTGTTGTTACCTTTGCAATCAGCTGTACTTTTTACAATAGCAGTCGATAGGACATAATATAATAACAACAATAGTAAAATCATGGATAATAAAAACAACAATCAAGGACCACAACTCCAGATAGACCTGCCACAGGATGTGGTACAGGGGGTGTATTCAAACTTCGCTATCATCTCACACTCCAGCTCGGAATTCATAATTGACTTCGCATCAATGCTTCCGGGGATCCCAAAGGCACAGGTGCGCAGCCGTGTGTTACTGGCTCCTGAGCATGCAAAGAGACTTCTCGGTGCCTTGCAGGAAAACGTGATGAAGTATGAAAATGAATTCGGGGCAATAAAGATGCCAAACCAGCAACCCCGCACAATAGCACCGTTCGGACCTAAGGGCGACGCATAAAAGGAATTAGGCATAGGCGGAGCTTTATAAAAAGCAAGGGGCACAGACGAGTGCCGCTATCCAACAATATAGCAAGAGGCACGGCAGAACGTAATGTTCTCCGTGCCTCTTGGTAGTTTTTTCGTTATTTCGTTATAACGTCATTACGTTATTTCGACATGTTGTTATTACGTTATAACGTTATTACGATGTTTCTTTATGCAACATACTTCGGTGACTCACCATACTGGTTTGGAGCAGGATCACCGTCCTTGATACACATAAGCAGTGGGATGAGACCACCGATACCGCAAACAAGAATGAGCCACAGCATGTGACCGCTCTTGCCAATGTCGTGCAGACGGCGTACCCATGCGGCGAGCATTGGGATAAGCATAGCCAATGATATAATACCAAAGATAATAGCACAGGGGAAGAAGATAGCGTCTACAGACCCTGCCTGCTCCATGATTGCAGCCTGCTTGCTCTGGTCGAAGAGTGAGTCGTAGATCTGTGCTTCTAATTCAGCTGCCTTTGACATTTTCCATTGTGCAAGACCGGAGATGATCCAACCTGGGATGCAGTTAAGGAGGTAGAACCACCAGAACTCAGAGCGGCGTGCGCGACCGTTGAAGTTTGCATACTTTTGGAAACATGTCTTAATGGCATCCATGAATGACATCATTGGGGTTGCCGTTGCATTTAAATTCTCCATGTTGTTTTGTTTTTTGGGTTAATAATTTAGTGAAAAGATTATTTTTTTTCTTCGTAATTCCGTTATTTCGTAATTTCGTTATTCCGATGTGTCGTTATTACGTCATTTCGTCATAACGTTATAACGAGGTTCCTCTGGGGTTTATCTGGCACCGCCGCCAGAGCCACCTCCGCTGAAGCCACCACCTCCACCGAAGGAGACAGAACCACCTCCGCCGGACGAGCGGCTGAGGGCTGACGATACGAAGCTGGATGTGGACGCACCTGTCATCATCAGGTTGTTAAAGAGGATGGCATCCTCGGTATTGTTGACCATCGCATTGGCAATGCTGTCCATCTCCATATACTCTGGGCACATAGCCTTCATGTCTTTGCGCACTTGATCGGCAATGCCATACAGGGTTGCGAAAATCAGATAGTTCTTCCAAAGGGTCACTTCCTCAACGTGGCGTTCGCCGGAAAGGGTGAATTCCTCAAGGAACTTCTTCAAACCAACCACTTGCTTTGCCTCTTCCTCACTGATGCTATTGCCTTTAGCCTTGGTTTGCATCTTCTTGACCAGCGGCTGCAATGACTCCGCATGTCTCTTGATGTAATTTTTCAATTCCTTTGGCTGAAGGATATGGTCGTCACCAGCGGCAGTGTATAGTAGGTTATGAATCTCAACACTGAGCAGCTCGTCGGCTGTGCGTGGGGTGATGTTATACTCTTTTATCGCAAGCATCTTGGTGGGCTTGCCTCTCCAGTTTGGCGCCGTCGTAATGACGATGATTTTCTTGTAGATAAAGCGCAGTATGTGCGCAGCCATGAGGTTATCGCATGTGGAGTTGTTGTAAAGGGCATTCATGATGTTGTTAGCCCTAAGCAGCTCGCCATTGACAGGAGTGTTGCGATACCATGGCATAAGTTTCTCGTCTCCAAGGAGGCGCTTACGGAGCTTGCGTGCCTTTATAGGCTCGATGATAAACGTGATGACAAGTACAGGTCCGACAATCAGTATTGTAATAATGATTGACCAGATCTCATCCCAGGTTAAGTCTCCGCCTCCCCCCTCGTCGTCATCATCACCATAGTCGCTGCCTTCCTTTGCCCTGTCGATAACATTCTCAAAGCTTTCGTTAATGGTCACGGAAGGGTGGAAGATTCCTTTGTCGAAACGTACCAATGCTATCATGGACGACTCACTACTGAAAGGCTCGGTGGTCTCCTCTACCACTTTTCCGTCAATGATGTTTATGTTTCCCTTGAAGCCGAAACCCCAGATCTGTGTGCTGCTGAGGTTGAAAGGTGAGTCGGCTTTGCTGATGCTTAACCGCACATGCTGCGGTTGCGGCTTAAGCTTCCTGGCAACGAACATGAAGTTGAAGCCATCAGCATCATCGTATGACTTCACAAGTGAGGTGACGGTATATTCCACGGTGTATACTCTGTCGCCTTCCTCTCCTAAGCCCCAGCAAAGCTCATAACCCTTACTGGTGCGGTGGATACCGCAACGGTGTGCCTTTGCGGCTCGCGAACGGTCGATGTCCCAGTCACCAGGCTCGGTAACGAATACGTTACCCCTCTCGTCTTTGACAGCCAGGTCTCTTACCTCACTGTCTGTCAGGTTCTGTATGACAATATACCCCTCAGTGCCCTCACTTACGACATTCATCTTGCGTTCTTCCGTGATACGCGCGTCACCGTTGTCCTTAAGCTCCACAGTGATATTGATGTCGTCCAGTGTGTGCTGGGCGGCAGCCGTCAGCAGCATCAGCGGCAGCGCGAGTATCAGGAGAATACGTTTCATCGTGGCTTACTCAAATAGGTTTGGCATGTCTTTCTTTTCGGCTTTGTCTACCTTCAGGTAGTCGCGCTCGGCAAAGTGAAGCATGGATGCGACGATGGATGACGGCCACATGCGTACGGTTCTGTTCAGCTTGGTTGCGGTGTCATTGTAAACCATACGTGACAGACGTACGTTTTCCTCGTATGAGTTGACGCTGTCCATAGTCTTTCCAAACATGTCGTTGGCTTTCAGGTCGGGATATGCCTCTCCGATAGCCATGAGACGTCCCATGACTTGGGTAAGCTCGCCTTGTTGCTGGTTGACGTCCTGTGCTGTGGTGACGTTCGCCTGTCTGCGGGCATTGATGGTGTTGATAAGAGTCTCACTCTCATGCTTAGCATACTGTGCCGCGGTCTTTGCCAATGCGAGCAGTGCGTCCCAGCGAGAGTTTAACTGCACTTCAATCTGACTAAGAGCGTTTTTACAGTTCTCATCAAGCTGAACCAATGACCGTTGTGTACTTACAAAATACATTCCAACGACAATGATTAGCGCTAAAATAATAAATCCTGCTATCATGATTTCTTGTTTTTAATATATTTAATAAGGTGTAAATTGTCTCAGATGTCAACTGTCTTATCCACATTCAATTTTTCCTGTCTATGTGGAATAGATATGTATATGTCGCAAAGATATAAAAAAAAAACAAAACCAAACAACTTTTCTGTTATTTTTTTGATGATGCCGTTGTTGGGTGGTTTCATTATTGCGACATTTCGTTATAACGTTATTACGAGGTCTCGTCATTTCGTCATTACGTAATCGCGATATATGTGAACTCTATCTGTGTGTAATTTATGTAAACCAATGTTATTTATTCTTAAAACTTAAATTACAGACAGTTATTATCTTTTGATTAATTAGGTGACTAAAGAAAAAAGTTGTACCTTTGCAGCCCGAAATGTCTTTTAGCGTCCCAGTGTGTTCTGTTGGATAGCGAAGACGGGTCTAAACGCTTGATAATAAACAAAATAAATATATAAATTAAAAAAGTAAAATTATGCCTACTATTTCACAGTTAGTAAGAAAAGGCAGGAAAGTGGCAATAGAAAAGAGCAAGTCTCCAGCTTTGGATTCATGTCCACAGCGCCGTGGAGTCTGTGTTCGTGTCTATACAACCACACCTAAGAAGCCTAATTCGGCAATGCGTAAGGTTGCCCGTGTTCGTTTGACAAACCAGAAGGAAGTGAACTCCTACATACCAGGAGAGGGACACAACCTTCAGGAGCACAGTATCGTTCTGGTACGTGGCGGTCGTGTAAAGGACCTGCCAGGTGTACGTTATCACATCGTTCGTGGTACATTGGATACCGCCGGTGTAGCAAACCGTACACAGCGTCGTTCCAAGTATGGTGCTAAGCGTCCAAAGGCTAAGAAATAAGCCAATAGGACAATGCCGCAAGTTCACAGTCGGAGATGGCTGGGAACTTGGGGCTTAAATGAAAAGAGGATTTTTTGGAAATAACGTTTTGCTGGAGAAAGTTTAAATAGGTTGAGTAAATGCCCTGGAGTGGGCACTGAAGACGTACAAAATGACAGCCTCCGCAGAATATAAATTTAAATAATAAAATGAGAAAAGCAAAACCAAAGAAGCGTCTGGTCCTTCCAGACCCTAAGTTCAATGACACCAAAGTGTCAAAGTTCGTAAACCACCTTATGTTTGATGGCAAGAAGAATATCTCATATAGGATATTCTATACTGCTCTTGACATCGTAGGAACCAAGATGAAGGATAATGAGAAGCCTGTCCTGGAAATATGGAAGCAGGCTCTTGACAACATTACCCCACAGGTTGAGGTAAAGAGCCGTCGTATCGGTGGTGCCACATTCCAGGTTCCGACAGAGATTCGTCCTGACCGCAAGGAGAGCGTTTCTATGAAGAATATGATTGCCTTCGCACGTAAGCGTAGTGGTAAAGGTATGGCAGAGAAGCTTGCCGCAGAGATTATGGATGCATACAACAACCAAGGTGGTGCCTTCAAGCGTAAGGAGGATATGCACCGTATGGCTGAGGCTAACCGCGCATTTGCACATTTCAGATTTTAATTAGAAAAAAGGTAAAAAGATAAAAGGGAAATTAAGATGGCAAATCGCGATTTACATTTGACAAGAAATATCGGTATCATGGCTCATATCGATGCCGGTAAGACAACAACATCTGAGCGTATCTTGTTCTATACAGGTAAGACTCATAAGATTGGTGAGGTACATGACGGTGCCGCTACTATGGACTGGATGGCACAGGAGCAGGAGCGTGGTATTACTATTACCTCTGCTGCTACAACATGTAACTGGAACTATAAGGACAAGACATACAAGATAAACCTGATTGACACTCCAGGACACGTTGACTTCACCGCTGAGGTGGAGCGCTCCCTGCGTGTGCTTGACGGTGCTATCGCAACATACTCAGCCGCTGACGGTGTACAGCCACAGTCAGAGACAGTATGGCGCCAGGCTGACAAATATAATGTTCCACGTATCGGTTATGTCAACAAGATGGACCGTTCGGGAGCAGACTTCTATGAGACTGTCCAGCAGATGAAAGACATCCTGGGTGCTAACCCATGTCCTGTACAGATTCCTATCGGTGCAGAGGAGAACTTCAAGGGAGTCGTTGACTTGATTAAGATGAAGGCAATCCTTTGGCATGATGAGACCATGGGTGCAGAGTATGATGTTGAGGAAATCCCGGCTGACCTTGTTGACGAGGCTAATGAATGGCGTGACAAGATGCTGGAGAGTGCCGCAAACTTCGATGATGAGCTGATGGAGATGTATCTCGACGGTCAGGATATCCCTGAAGAGAAGATCATCGCCGCTATCCGTAAGGGTACCATCTCAATGGAGCTTACTCCAATGTTGCTCGGCTCTTCTTATAAGAACAAGGGTGTACAGCCATTGCTTGACTATACATGTGCGTTCCTGCCTTCTCCACTTGACGTAGAGGCTATTCCAGGAACCAATCCTAACACAGACGCAGAGGAGACCCGTGAGCCTTCTGAGGCTGCACCGACATCTGCCCTGGCATTCAAGATTGCCACAGACCCATATATGGGACGTCTGGTGTTCTTCCGTGTATATTCCGGTAAGGTACAGGCTGGCTCATACGTATACAACCCACGTTCTGGAAAGAAGGAGCGTATCAGCCGTTTGTTCCAGATGAACTCCAACAAGGAAATTCCTATGGAGTCTATCGATGCAGGTGACATCGGCGCAGGTGTAGGTTTCAAGGATATCCGTACAGGTGATACTCTCTGTGATGAGAACGCACCAATCGTACTGGAGTCTATGACCTTCCCTGATACAGTGATCTCTATCGCCGTAGAGCCAAAGAGCCAGGCTGATGTCGCTAAGCTCGACAATGGTCTTGCTAAACTGGCTGAGGAAGACCCGACCTTCACCGTACGTACCGATGAGCAGAGTGGTCAGACCATCATCTCTGGTATGGGTGAGCTTCACCTCGACATCATTATCGACCGTCTGAAGCGTGAGTTCAAGGTTGAGTGTAACCAAGGTAAACCACAGGTTAACTATAAAGAGGCTATCACCAAGGAGGTTACTCTCCGTGAGGTTTATAAGAAGCAGTCTGGTGGACGTGGTAAGTTCGCTGATATCATCGTAACCATCGGTCCGAAAGACGAGGATTACACAGAGGGCGACTTGCAGTTCATCAACGAGGTTAAGGGTGGTAACGTTCCTAAGGAGTTCATCCCGTCCGTACAGAAAGGTTTCGAGGATAGCCTGAAGAACGGTGTTCTTGGTGGATTCCCAATGACCGGTATGAAGGTAACCCTCACAGATGGTAGCTTCCACCCGGTAGACTCCGACCAGCTGTCGTTCGAGCTTGCCGCACACAACGCATTCAGAAATGCTTGTCCGAAGGCAGGGCCTACTCTGATGGAGCCTATCATGAAGGTTGAGGTAGTGACACCTGAGGAGAACATGGGTGATGTTATCGGTGACCTTAACAAGCGTCGTGGCATGGTACAGGGTATGGATGAGGCTCGTAGCGGTGCACGCATCGTCAAGGCTATGGTTCCACTGTCTGAGATGTTCGGTTATGTGACAGCTCTGCGTACCATCACCTCCGGTCGTGCCACAAGCTCAATGGAGTACGATCACCACGCTCCACTGTCAAGCTCTATCGCCAAGACTGTGCTTGAGGAGTGCAAGGGTCGTGTAGACCTGGTGTAGTCGAAATAACGTTATCCCGTCATAACGAATTTTCGAAAAAACTTTCAATCGGGAGCCGTTGAGCAAATGACTCTTTAACGGCTTCCGAAAAACAATAAATATTAATCATTAAACAGTAATTTAAACAATGAGTCAGAAAATCAGAATCAAGCTGAAGAGCTACGACCACAAATTAGTAGACAAGTCAGCAGAGAAGATTGTAAAGGCAGTAAAGGCTACAGGTGCTATCGTTAGCGGTCCTATTCCTCTGCCAACACACAAGCGTATTTTTACCGTTAACCGCTCAACCTTCGTTAACAAGAAGGCACGTGAGCAGTTCCAGCTGTCAGACTATAAGCGTCTTATTGACATCTACAGCTCAACAGCTAAGACCGTTGACGCTCTGATGAAGCTCGAACTCCCAAGTGGTGTTGAGGTTGAAATCAAGGTGTAAGAAATAATATCTTATAAGAGGGTGTGTCAAAATAGGCACATCTCATTTAATACTTCCCAACCAGCAGTCACGAGTGATTTTCTTTACTCGGTGGCTGTTTTCTTGTTTTTCCAAGTCTATCACCTCCA
>CAJOPT010000119.1 GCA_905236455.1 uncultured Prevotella sp.
AACACCTATGTGCAGGAACGCCACCAGATATAAATACTGAAGGCACCGGCGAAGGTGGAAACACCGGAGGTGGCGTAACCACCGGCTTTGAAGGTGGTGCCGATGCCAAGGACATAGATCCTTGGGAGCACCCCGGCAGAGTCTGGGAAGAGTAAAGGGTCTCTCATACCCTATTACAACAAAAGCGGCTACAACAGAACGTTCTGTTATAGCTGCTTTTTTATATTTCTTGGCATTAGAGAAAATTCATTTACAATTTACTTGCATAAACCGATACTATTTTGTACTTTTGTACAGATTATATGGTCGTTGCGTTACCTTATGCCACTACAAACAGAAAGAAACCGACACAATGGAACCGCAACGCACAAATAAATAAGAATTTGAAAGTAGTTAAAACTAAAAAGAACTAACCTATCATGAACAAAAATCTTTTGCGGCAACGGCTCTCCGTCATGCTTGTAGCACTTACAGCATGCATCTCCATGCAATCACAGACCTTTACACACTATAGTGAGTGGATGGCATACACGCAGAAAAGTTATGTCTATAACAGCGACTACTGGCGCTATGACGACGGACTGATGTATGAGTCTATTCTCGACACCTATGAACAGTACAAGAACGGTAGCGGCAACTTTACAGACGAGACGCTGAAAAATGCCGTAAAGACATATATCGATGCTTGCGTCAAGAGTGACGGTTCCATAACCAACTATAAGTCTGGTGACCTTGACGATATTCGCCCAGCCCGTATGGTGTATAAGTACTACAAGCTATATGGTGGTGATAACCTAAAGAAAGCCTGCCAGACAGTAATGGCTTGCAACGCATTTAAAGATAACGTACGTGTTATCGACCAAAGTACCGGCTACCCTTGGCAACACAAGAGCGACTATGCCAACCAAGTATGGCTCGATGGCATCTTCATGGGTATTCCCTACTGGACATTAGCAGGACCAGACTCCGAATTCGGAAGCTCTCTTCATACGGATTGGACAGCTAACGACTACTTTGATGACGCTGTCAGCCAGATGCAGAAGACTGACGAAAAGACATACGAACCTACCATCGGCCTGTGGTGCCATGCATGGGATGCCACATCACCTATCTCTATGTTCTGGGCTACAAAGACTGGCAGTTTCCTTACAAACGACTACAAGAACTTGCACTCTGACTATGAGCTGATTGCACATGACGGACGTAGCAGCCATTGTTGGGGACGCGCTCTTGGATGGTATGCCATGGCTATCATGGAGACAATGGATAACATCGCAGCTGTCAACGGAGCATCCGACAGCCGTATCAGCACATTGAAAGCACTCTTTAAGAAAGTAATGGACAAAGTGGTGGAGACCCGTGACCCCTCTGCAGGCGTATGGCGTTGCGTCATCGACGTGGATGCTACATTGTCGCCATATAAAGACTATTCAAACAAGAACAACTACTTAGAGGCAACCTGTTCTGCCATGTTCACTTACTGCCTGTTGCACGGTGTGGCACAAGGATATTTGGACAGCTCTTATCTGCCTGTTGCAAAGGACTCTTACAATAAGTTTATAACCCAGTTTATCACTAATAATGGTACTAACCTGTCTATGAGCAACTGTATGTCAGTAGGTGGATTAGGACCAAACTCAAATACAAAGCGTGATGGCTCTTACGCTTATTACATGAGCGAGAGTATTGTCAACAACGACTCAAAGGGTGTTGGGCCTTTTATCTGGGCTTCGCTTGAAGCAGAGAAAACCTACGGCTATACCATCGGCAGCGGCTTCTCAACAGCCGTAGCCAATAACGAGATCGTTCAGTTCCGCTGGTCGAAGGTTGCTGAAGAGGCAACAGTCGGGAACTATACCTCCCCTACTTTTACGGCTAAGACATTAGACGGCACTGCTGTAACTACGGGACTTAGCTTCAGCAGCGATAACACTTCTGTTGCTACCGTAGCAAGCGACGGTACCGTCAGCCTGGTTGGTGCCGGTACTGCTACCATCACCGCCACACATAGCAGCTATGCTGGTGAAGCGAAATACACCGTTGTGGTAAAGGCGGCAGACACCACCGCTCCGACACTGAGCAGCACGACACCCGCTGGTAATGCTACTGACATAGCAACGAGTGGAACCGTTGTATTAACCTTCGATGAGGCAGTGACCGTAGCGAATGCCTCCGGCATCACCATCTCACCATCTACAGGTGTCACATGGGGCACCGCCACCGTTGACGCGAGTGACAATAAAAAGGTAAATATCACATACTCAGGTCTTTCAAATAGCACTCAGTATACCGTCACTATCGCCAATAACGCTATCACTGATGCATCAGGAAACGCATACGCAGGAAGCAACTTCTCGTTTACAACGGTAATGACTCAGGTTGCAACACCAACAATTACAGGCACCACCCCATTCACCGAGAATACCACGGCAACCATTACGTGTGTAACAGACGGTGCTACGATTCACTATACCACTGACGGTAGCACCCCAACAAGCTCATCAACAACTTACTCCTCACCTATTGCCATCAGTGCTACCACGACAGTTAAGGCTATAGCCGTAAAGAGTGGCATGACTGATAGTGAAGTCGCCAGTCAGACGTTTACGAAATCGTCAGGAAGCGGAGAGGCATCGTTGACAACAGTTGTATTTAAGTTAACTACAAAGGATGATGACGGCAATGCTTTAGCAACTTTAGACAATGGAAAGACAATATATGTTGGTAGTGGTCTTGCTAAACTCATTGCTACTAATTCTGTACCTTTGAATGCTACATCTAACAAATACGGTTATAGATGTGACGGAAGCAGATTGTATATTGTCTTCAAATTTGACGGTACAACTGATTTGAGTATCCAGCACAATGTAAATAGTACTGGTGAAAGATATATGAGGCTCTACTCGTTCAGTTCAGAAAAAGAACTATCTAATATCACAGCATCAGACTGGTCAACAAAGACGCAAAAGGCTTTTACCTCAACAAGTAGCACAACTACGTGGGAAGAAGGACAGGCTTCTGTCGTCACTACAAATACAGAAAAGACTACATGGAATTATACCACTAAAGGATGTCTAACTGTTACTTGGGATGATCTTCCTGCGGGATATTATGTATTAGATGGAAGTGGAAGTGAAGCATTTATTTATAGCTTTACCGCAAACGTGGAATCTTCGACACCAGCTACCACCTATACCATTACCGCAACGAGCAACAACTACTCTTATGGTACGGTGACGACCAGCCCTACCACGGCTGCGGCAGGTGCCACGGTGACTATTACCACCACACCGGCAACGGGATATGAGTTGACTGCATTGACGGCAAAAGATGCCAGCAACAACGACATAACGATTACTAACAACCAGTTTACAATGCCTGCCAGCAATGTAACTGTCAATGCTACGTTTGCGGCAGAAGTGGCAAAAGTGGCAACTCCAACTATCACTCCTGCTGACGGTACAGTTTTCGAGGGAACGACACAGAGTGTAAGCATCAGTTGTGGTACGTCAGGTGCAAGCATCTATTATACAGATGACGGCACAGAGCCAACAACCAGTTCTACGGCATACAGCAGTGCCTTCACCATATACGGCACAAAAACTATCAAAGCAATTGCCGTAAAAAGCGGAATGACGAACAGCGATGTGGCTACGGCAACGATTACCAACACCTGCCTGAATGAATACACAGCAGGAGGTGAAGGCAGCTCTATCATTTTGAATTCATCAAATGACGATCAGGACTATACCATCGGTTCACATACGACATCATGGGGAACTGTCACATTAAACAACCCAGACTCTAAGAATGGAGGAGTCTCAGGTTCATATAAAAAGTTTGGATCTACAACCTGGACTTTGACTTTGCCAACAGGATATACAGCAAGTTCAATCACTTTTGCAGGCAAAGTAAACGCTGATGGCACTGATGAAACCAAAGCCACAACTATTACGAATGTTGACGGTGAAGATTTATCAACAGCATATTCTTTCAACTGGTCTGGAGGATCAGAAGTCAGTCACACCTATAACTTCGCTACGCCACAAAACGAGATTACCTTTACAGTAGAAGGTTACCAACTCTTGCTGACTATTACCCTTACTGCTCCTGACAGCGACGGCACACTTATTCTTAAGGAAGCTGCAACGGAATATACCCCAATAGCAGCTACAAGAGTTGACGTAACATTAGTTCGCACACTGCAAGCAAACAAGTGGAATGCACTATGTCTGCCATTCGACGTGACACCAGCAATGTTCAGCAATGCCACAAACGGAGCTGAGACACAGATAGAGACCTTACAACAGGTAAAAAATAACACCTTTATCTTTGCTGCTGTCAATGAGGTTGCCGCCGGCACTCCGTTTATCGCAAAGCCTGTGGCAAACATCGCCAACCCAGTATTTGAGGATGTTCAGATTAAGGCTGTCTCTGCCGGAACGGTAACAAAGGACGAATATTCATTCAAGGGCAACTACATGAAGGTTACACTTGACCCGACAATACACCTGTTTATCAGTATGAGTCAGCAGAAACTCGTCTCACCGACAGGTTCCAATATTCTCCAAGGGCTGCGCGGATATTTCATTGTACCTGAGGGCTCGGATGCAAAGGCAGGGTTAGACTTCGACGGTGAGGTTATAGTCACCGACATCGACCAGCTTAATGCCGAGCATCTGCCATTCGTAATCGATGACAACACACCTATATACAACCTCTCAGGGCAGCGTGTAAGCAAGAGTTACAAGGGTATAGTAATCATTAAAGGTAAAAAGATTGTGAGATAATGAAAAAGAAAAGATATATACAGCCAGAGACTACGACAATAGAAAGAGTCATCACACAGGTAATCTGTACCTCTTTAGGTAGTGGTGGTACGCCTTCTGACCCGTTAGAAGACGGAGCAAAGGAAGTTACTCTTGACACCAGTACTAATGAAGAGTGGGATGACGAGGATGACCCAGACTACAACCCCTTAACCTATCACGGATATGACGGAGGCTACAAGGGCTATAACCCTTGGGAGGACTAATTTTGCTTTAAAAGTAACATCTATACCGACAGTAACAGCAGCTACAGTTCAATCAGATCGTAGCTGCTGTTTTGCTAAAAAAACACATTTTTATCCCTACTTAATCGGTATTTCAAGAAAAAAGCACTATTTTTGCAAATTAAAAGCAATATGAGTATAAAAGAACTGACAGAACGACATATATCTTTCGAGGTGCTACCCCCACTGAAAGGCAATGGCACTGACGCTTTGTTTCGCACAATAGACAAGCTAAGGGAGTTCAACCCACTCTTTATAAATATCACCACTCACCACAGCGAGTTTGTGTACAAAGAGCGTGAAGACGGTCTTCTGGAACGGCAGCGCATACGCCGCCGTCCCGGTACGATAGCCATTGCCGCCTCAATCCAGCAACGATATAATATTCCTGTGATACCACATATAATATGCAGCGGTGCCACCAAGGAAGACATTGAATATGAATTGCTGGACTTGCAGTTTCTTGGAATCAGCAACGTCCTGCTGCTACGTGGTGACAAAGCCAAGGAAGACAGCCGTTTCGTACCCACCCCAGGAGGACATACCCACACCACGGAGCTGATACAGCAGGTAAGGGACTTCAACGAGGGACGCTTCGTTGACGGTTCTGTGATGAAGAACCCCGGCAAACCTTTCACTTTCGGTGTGGCATGCTACCCCGAGAAACATGAGGAGGCACCGAACATTGAACAGGACATGAAGTACCTGAAGATGAAACAAGACATGGGAGCGGAGTATGCCATTACACAGCTGTTCTATGACAACAGCAAATACTACGACTTCGTGGCAAAGGCACGGCAGGTAGGCATAACCATCCCCATCATACCGGGTATAAAGCCGTTTGCTAAGCTGTCACAGCTAACCATAGTACCTAAAACATTCCACTGCGACATTCCACAAGAGCTGGCTGGTCTGGCAGCTAAGTGTACTTCGGATGAGGAGGCACGTCAGCTGGGTATAGAATGGACAATGCGACAGGTGCGTGACCTGTATGCCCATGGCATCAACAACATACATTTCTATACGATGAGTGCGGTAGACAGTGTCTATGAGGTTGTAAAACGCCTTAACATTGGTAAAGGTTAAAGGAGGTCCTGCATCGAGTGCGGGATGAGAGGTTAAAGATGAAAGGTGACGTTAAGAAGCGATGAACTGGAATGAAGTAATAGGACAAGAAGACGCGCAACAGCGACTGACACAGTTGCTGCAGCAAGGACGTGTACCCCACGCCCTTCTCCTTTGCGGACCTTCCGGTTGTGGCAAGATGGCAGTGGCACTGGCATTCGCCTCACAGCTGCTCATCGAAGGCTATACGCCTCCAAAAGAGAACACGCTCCTATTAGATGCCGGCGACAGTGATGACGTAACCGATTCTTCAGTACGCTCCGCTTGCGAAGACTTCCGGCGCCGCCAAGAGGCGATGCTGCGTGATTGGAACCATCCCGACCTGCACTTCTCGTTCCCCACTATCAAGCTGAAGAAGATGTCGTCAGACCATCAGCCAGTAAGTGACGATTTCACAAAAGAGTGGCACGAGCTGCTTTCGCAAGGTCCGTACTTCACCATGGACCAATGGATGCGCCAGATGGGAGCCGCCAACCAACAAGCCATCATCACGGCAGCAGAGAGTGACGAGTTAGCACGCAAGCTCGCCCTGAAGTCAAGCCAAGGCGGATATAAGGTAGCACTGATATGGCTTCCCGAGCGCATGAACCTTGCAAGTGCGAACAAGATACTCAAGCTTCTGGAAGAGCCACCCGCCCAGACCGTTTTCCTAATGGTAAGCGAGGAACCAGAGAAGCTGTTGGAGACCATACGCAGCCGTACCCAGCGCCTTACCCTCAAGCAGCTGAAAGAGGAAGACATCAGGAATGCGCTGATACGCAACCGTGCCATCGACGAAGAGTCGGCACGTTACGTGGCAAGAGTAGCACACGGTAGTTGGCTGCGAGCCTTGGACATTCTCGACACAGGCAATGAGAACCGCCAGTTTCTTGATATGTTCAAGATGCTGATGCGCCTCGCATATATGCGTGACGTAAAAGAACTAAAGAAATGGACGGAGGCTGTGGCACTATATGGCAGGGAGAAGCAAAGACGTATGCTCGTGTATTTCATTCAGCAGATTCGCGAGAACTTCATATACAACTTCCACAACCCGGCATTGAACTACCAGACTGAGGAGGAGGAGGATTTCTCAAAGCATTTCGCGCCATTCATCAATGAATGTAATATTATTGAGATTATCGAACTTCTGGAGCTTGCCAACAGGGATATAGGACAGAATGCTAATGCCAAGATTGTATTCTACGACCTTGCACTGAAGATGATTGTTCTTGTACTGAAGGGGAAGTAAAGAGTAAAGGAGGTCCCGCATCGAGTGCGGAATGAGTGGTTAGAGATTAAAGTAAATAAGATATATGGACTATAAAGATATGAAATTTAGGCTTTGGAGCGGTTGCGACAGAGGATTGTGCAGACGAGCTTGCGGCAGACAAGACCGCCAGCTCAACACATACGACTGGCTGGCAGACGTTCCCGGCAATATTGATATTACCGACCTTGTGGAGGTTCAGTTCAAGAACACCCGTAAAGGCTATTATCATAACATCAACCATCTGGAGCTGAAGAAAGGTGACATTGTGGCTGTCGAAGCCAGTCCAGGACACGATATCGGTGTCGTGACACTCACCGGACGTCTGGTACAGCTGCAACTAAAGAAAGCAAATCTGAAATCGGCAGACGACATCAAAAGAATATACCGCATCGCACGCCAGAGTGACTTGCAGAAATGGCAGGAGGCAAAGGCTCGTGAACATGCCACGATGATTGAGAGCCGACAGATTGCAAAGGGGCTGGGCTTACAGATGAAGATTGGTGACGTGGAATACCAAGGTGACGGAAACAAAGCCATCTTCTACTATATCGCAGACGAGCGTGTAGACTTCCGACAACTAATAAAAGACCTTGCAGCTGCATTCCACGTACGTATAGAGATGAAACAAATTGGCGCACGCCAGGAAGCCGGACGCATTGGAGGTACTGGTCCATGCGGCAGAGAGCTATGCTGCGCCACATGGATGAAAAACTTCTCATCGGTAAGCACCACCGCTGCCCGCATTCAAGAGATATCCCTCAACCCCACTAAGCTCGCCGGCATGTGTGCCAAACTGAAATGTTGCCTCAACTATGAGGTAGACGAATATATGGAAGCTGGCAAGCTGTTGCCTCCAAGAGACGCTGTCTTACAGACACAAGACGCTGACTATTACCTGTTCAAGACAGACCCTCTTGCAGGAATAGTAACCTACTCTACCGACAAACGTATGGCTGCCAACCTTGAGGTTATTAAGGCTGAGCGCGCAAGAGAAGTCCTGGAGATGAACCGCCGGGGAGAGAAACCGCTATCACTTCAGGAAGAAGAGAACAAGAAGAAGAAGGAACGTCCTATTGACCTGCTGGCAGACACTGACATCAGCCGCTTTGACAAAAGCAAGAAGAAGAAAAAGAGAAACAACAGGCAAAAGCCATCCAAGAATCACGGCAGGAAAGACAATGAGAAGACGGTATGACGCAGTGGCTTAAGATGTTAGCTGTGGCAGGTATAGTCGCTATAACCTGTTCCTGCAAGGACCAACGGGTGTATGATCACTTTGAGCATACATCCATTGACGGATGGGAGCGTAACGACACGCTCTCATTTAACATTCCCCCAATGCCAGAGGGCGACTATCTCCTGAACATCGGTATGCGCGCCAACGTTGATTACCCGTACACTAAAATTAGCGTACTGATGGAGCGCACCATATACCCAAGCAAGAAATCCCATAGGGACACCATACGCTGCCGGTTAATGGAAGAGAATGGCAAAATGTCTGGCAAACAAGGTATCAGCAGTAGTGAGACACGCTACGAGGTCTCAACGATACATCTAAAAGATAACGACTCTTTGCACATAATACTACATCATTGCATGAGCAAAGAACACCTTCCAGGGATATCTGAAGTAGGAATACAACTGGTAAGGAAGCAATAACATAAAGAGAGATTTCCTTATTGACGTATAAGATTCCTTCCCGCATCAATGCGCAGGAAGATAAACAGCAATATGGTGAATCCCCATAGCGACGAGCCGCCATAACTGAAGAAAGGTAATGGGATGCCGATCACTGGTGTCAGTCCCAATACCATTCCCACATTGATAAAGACATGGAAGAGAAAGATACTTAACACACAATAGCCATAAATACGTCCAAAGGCAAACGGCTGACGCTCTGCCAGTTTTATGAGACGTAGGATTAGGGCAAGAAACAGCAGTAACACACCCGCCGACCCGACGAACCCCTCTTCCTCTCCTACCGTACAGAAGATAAAGTCCGTGTCCTGCTCCGGAACAAACTTCAGCTTTGTCTGTGTACCATTAAGGAATCCCTTTCCACGCAAGCCTCCTGAGCCTATGGCAATCTCACTCTGATGGACATTGTATCCGGCACCTGCCAAATCCTCCTCCAGTCCCAGCAACACATTAATACGCACGCGCTGGTGTGACTGCATAATGTTATTAAGGACATAATCGGCTGCGGAATAGAACACTATGGAGCCTAAGGTAAACATCGCTATGAGCATATAGTTCTGGAAACGAGTACGCACTGCCCGCCAAATGAGATACACCATCAAGATGGCACTGACCGCCATCTGAACCCATGTGATATCAAAAGGTATAACAAACTTGGAGAAAAGCAGGAACAAACCCGTCAGTCCAAGTGAGAAAACGAGAATGTACTTCACTTCTTTCTTGTCGCCGCAATATGAATACACCATTCCTGCCGTAAACAAATGTACCAACAGAAAGACCACAAACCGCCCTACAGACGTTGGCGTACCCCATAATGCCACCTCGCTGTACTTTATTCCCACAACAAAATACACCACCATTGCCACTGCCGTAAAGAGAATGCTCCCCGGCATGCCTTCCCTATAGAACATAAGGAAAAAAGACAGATAGACCAATGCCGAGCCAGTCTCTTTTTGTCCGACAATACACAACATTGGAAGAATGACAATAAAGGCCGCAGCCATAAAATTACTCCACCGACGCATAGTAAACCCATAGGTACTCATCAGCTTCGCCACCGCCAATGCCGTGGCAAACTTCGCAAACTCAGCCGGTTGCAAGCGTAACGGTCCCAAGACCAGCCATGAGCGCGACCCCTTTATCTCATGTGGATTGAATATCGTAGCAAACAACAGGAGCACTAACAGACCATAGACCACATACGCAAAGGTATCAAACAGTCGGTCATCGGTCATCAGGAGAACAAATCCCAAGCATATCGACGTTCCTATCCATACGATCTGCATTCCTGATCGTGAGCTAAGACTAAACAGATCAGTGTCGCCATAGGTGTAGCTGGCACCACAGACACTAACCCATCCGAAGACGAGTAATGCCAGATATATGCCTATAGTCCACCAGTCAAGTGAACGAATCACACCAGGCGATTTGTCATTCTGTATTCTGTTTGTCATTTATCTCTGTATTTTGAGGTTCCGACGGGACTTTCTTAGAGTCCTTATGTCCCTTTTCTGGTTCTTTATCATCTTGTCGCTTACGCTCCTCCGGCTTTACGGTGATTTCCTCATCGACTTTTATCGCCGGCTGCTCACTCTGCCGTTTCCGCTCCTCTTCCGCCTTACGGCGAGTATCTTTATTCTCCTTAGATTCTTTGTCAGTGTCAAGCTGCTTTGCCTCCTTCATCTCCATCTCCTGGACTCTCCGTAGCGAGTCCTTCACAAAATTGATTCGTTTAATGGAATCCACACGTCTTTGCTCAGCATCGGTAAGCTTACGCTTGAAACCATACGATATATGTCTTTTCTGTATTGATGTCGCACGAGCCTCAGAAGCACGGGTCAGCTCTCCGTTTATATATTGCTCCATCATCAAGGCACCGATAGGGACACCGAAAGTCGCACCGAAGCCTCCATTCTCCACATACACCGCAATAGCGATCTTGGGATTATCTTTCGGAGCGAATCCCATAAAGGCGGAATGGTCTTTACCACGGTTCTGTGCCGTACCTGTCTTGCCACATACCTCATACATATAAGTATTGGCACTCTTACAAGTACCGCCCTTCACTGCGGCACGCATACCCTCAACAACATATTCATAAGCCCTACGGCTGCCTTTTGTATAATGCTTCCGCTGATAAAGCGTATCTAACCTACTGCCTTTTACCCGTTTTACCACATGCGGTGGGATGAAATATCCACGGTTGGCGATAGTAGCACCAAGGTTAGCAATCTGCAGTGGCGTAAGCGTGACCTCGCCCTGTCCTATAGAGATTGACAATACAGACAGTGGTCCCCACTTTCCGAACGCATTATTATAAAACTGCGCATTCGGAATAAGCCCTCTCTTCTCGCCAGGGAGATCAATGCCAAGCTTATATCCGAATCCCATGCTGACCATATAATCACGCCACGTATCCATTGCAATGTCTTGAGTCTTATACTTCTGTCTGTCAGACAACATATGGTAAAGTCCCCAGCAATAATAGCCATTACATGAGGTCTGAAGCGACGGTACAAGGCTTATTGGCGAGGCATGCCCGTGACAGCCTATTCGTAATCCATGATACGTAAAGCCACGAGAGCAAGGATAACGTGTCTCCGGAGTTATTATACCTTCGGTGAAAAGAGTCACCGCCTGACCTGTCTTAAAGGTAGAGCCAGGAGGATACATACCCATTATGCTACGGTTAAGGAGCGGTGTCGCCGGGTCGTCAGCCAGTTCCTTCTGTGCCTTTCCTCTTTGCTTACCAATCATAATATGAGGATCGTAGGATGGTGATGAGACCATACAAAGGATTTCCCCGGTAGCTGGTTCTATAGCCACGATAGCTCCGAGCTTCCCTTCCATTAACCGCTCACCCAAAGCCTGCAGGTCAATGTCGATACCCAGCTGCAGGTCTTTTCCAGGATGAGGTCTCTGGTCGTATTTTCCATCCTGATATTTTCCTTTGATTCGTCCGTGAGCATCACGCAAAAGGATCTGTATACCTTTTTGTCCACGAAGCTCCTTCTCGTATGAACGCTCTATACCCTGCTTCCCAATATAGTCGCCAGCCTGATAATAGTCATCGTCCTCAATATCCGACCGTGACACCTCTGCAACATCGCCAAGGACATGCGCCGCATAAGGATATTTATACTGGCGGACACTACGACGCTGGATATAGAAACCCGGAAAACGGAATATCTTTTCTTGGAACACACTGAACTCTTTATCAGACAACTGACTCATAAAAAGCTGCTGGGTGAACCGCGAATAGCCGGGATTCTTGTTCTTGTCCTTTATATCAGCCATTCGCTTGTTGAAATACTCACGGGTTATATTAAGTGTCTGGCAGAACTCAGCGGTGTCAAGTCTCCCGTCTTCCTCATTCATTACGACCATGATGTCGTATGAAGGCTGATTGTATACTAACAGCTTACCTTTCCTGTCTGTGATAACACCACGCGATGGAAAATCAATCTTTTTGAGAAAGGCATTAGAGTCTGCACTCTTACGATAGTCGTCGCTCATAATCTGTAGTGCGAAAAGGCGCACTATATAAACAACAACTATCGTCAATGCTATTCCCGCAATAACATAACGTCGTTTCTCCAGCTCAAAATCCTTCATTCGCCCTTCCTGACACTCTCCAATACCAAAATCAATATCATTGTCAATACCATACTACCCCCAATGCACTCCAGCCAATACAGTATATTGGAGAAAGAGAACATCTCCAAAGAGAAGAATGTCAGGAGGTAAATAAATATCAACACAAAAGAATAATAGAAGAACTGAGAGAATCCCAATGATTCCAATCCCGGTTTCAAGTCCTCTACAGAGTCACGGGGTATAAACGGTGATAAGATATATGGCTGTAATACGGCTATTAAGGTAAGTGACGCCGATGCCACGCCAGGTGTATTCGCAAACGAATCAAGGATGACACCCATTAAAAACGACCACAGCAAAATACCCCACTTGGGATAATTGCGGCGGAACTTCAAGACAAAATAAGCAGAAAGCATAGGTGTGGCAACCCCAAACAGATGGATATGGTTTAATATCAACACCTGTACGAGTATCAACACGACAAATGACAACAGTCTGCTTAGAAAATACATTTTGTCAATTCTTCTGTTTAATGGAATCCAGAGCCTCGCGCATTACAGACAGCCGCTCAGCAGCTGTTGCATCGTCTATAATACAGACATCACGCAAACGGCTGAAATTAGTAGACAACTTTACCTGCAACCGATAGGAAAGACCATCTTGGGAGTTTAAAACCTTAGTTATCTCACCCACCATCACACCAGGAGGGAACACGGAAGAGTAGCCGCTTGTCACCACTTTCTCGTGGTTCTTGAAATGTGCATGGCGGGGAATATCATCGACATAAGCGATATCGGAACGCCCGCCACTCCAGCGAAGATACCCAAAATAATCCCGTCCCTGAATGGAGCAACTTATGTTTGTGTGGGTGTTGAGAACGGAAATAACCACAGAGTAATGCTCCGTAGTCATAAAAACGATACCAACGATACCATTGCCACATGCGACACCCATATCAGCACGCACACCATCCGCGCTACCTTTGTCCAGAGTGATAAAGTTGTCTGTCTTACTGACAGAGTTGTCTATAACCTTTGCGGGAATGAGACGGAAGTCTTTAAACACTTCCATATCATTCATCTTCTTCGAGTCCCCCGTACGCCGCGCGAGTTTGTCGCTAAGGAGCTTCACCTTACGCTCTAAATAAAGATTACGCTGGGTGAGATCCTGATTTACTTTTGAAAGGTTGAAATAAGAGTCAATCATTGAACTGAGCTCATACACTTTCCCTGTAAACGCATTGGCAGACGAAAACCAAACGCTGCCCTGGTAGTTATTGAACTGAAATAGCATTATCAAGCTCAATACTTCCAGAGCGACGAACAAGAACCAGTGGTTGTTCTTTGTCAGGAACTCTATAAGATTCCGCATGCGCGAACACTTTTATCTCATCAGGAAAGAGAAACGGTCGACATTATTCAAGGCTATTCCTGCACCCTTGGCAACACAATGCAACGGATCTTCTGCCACATGGAATGAGATATTTATCTTATCGGTCAGACGCTTGTCCAATCCACGAAGCAAAGCACCACCACCAGTCAAATAAATACCATTATGTACTATGTCGGCATACAGCTCTGGCGGAGTATGCTCCAACGCATTAAGTACAGCTGTCTCAATACGAGCGACGGTCTTGTCTATACAATGGGCGATCTCCTGATAACATACCGGAACCTCCATAGGAAGAGCAGTGATGCGGTTAGGGCCATGGACGATATAATCCTCTGGAGCCTCCTCACCCAGATCGGTAAGTGCTGAGCCTACTTGAATCTTTATGCGCTCAGCCATTCGCTCACTGACCTTAACATTATGTTGGCGACTCATATACTCCTGAATGTCGGCAGTGAGATCGTCACCTGCGACCTTTATTGAGTTGTTTGCGACAATACCACCCAATGAAATAACGGCAATCTCGGTAGTACCGCCACCTATATCAACTATCATATTACCTTCCGGAGCCTCAACGTCAATGCCAATACCTAACGCGGCAGCCATTGGCTCGAAGATAAGGTATACGTCACGGCCATCAGCATGCTCGGCAGAGTCACGTACCGCACGCAACTCAACCTCAGTAGATCCAGAAGGGACACCAATAACCATACGAAGAGAGGGAGAGAAGAGACGGCTACCAGTATGTACCATCTTAATCAATCCACGCATCATCTGCTCACATGCGGTAAAGTCGGCAATAACGCCGTCACGGAGCGGACGGATTGTACGAATGTCATCATGTGTCTTCTCATACATCATCTTTGCCTCTGTACCTACTGCAATCATCTTGTCTGTACGGCGGTCGAGGGCAACCACGGAGGGTTCGTCAACTACAATCTTGTCATCACTGATAATAATTGTGTTGGCTGTACCCAAATCCATTGCAATTTCCTGGATAAATGAAAAAAATCCCATTTTCTTTAAAATTAAAAGCCTTTAATATATTTCTTATTGCTATTCTTTAGAGAACCAATTATGTATTGCGGTATCATAATGGCTGCTAACGCCAAAAGCCTTGGTGGCAAACATCTTACGCTGCTCAAGTGTGGTGGAGGCACCTTGTTTTTCCAGGATATCCAACAAAACATTATACTCCGCCTTACTTGGAACAATAACGACATCATTGAAGTTCTTTGCGCCAGCACGGATAAGGGAGATTCCACCAATATCAATCTTCTCGATGATTTCTTCCGCACTTGCACCACTGGCAACAGTCTGCTCAAAAGGATAGAGATCAACTATAACCAAGTCAATCTCAGGAATCTCATACTGAGCCATCTGGTCACGATCGCCCTGATTGTCCCGACGTGCCAGTATCCCACCAAAAATCTTGGGGTGTAAGGTCTTGACACGTCCACCGAGAATAGACGGATAAGTGGTGACACTCTCCACAGCCTGGCACTCATAGCCAAGCGACTCGATTAACTGTTGTGTACCACCAGTAGAAAGGAATTTTACACCTTCATCATTTAATTTTGACAATAATTTGTCTAAGCCATCCTTGTGGAAGACCGACACTAAAGCGGTCTTGATTTGCTTTGTTTGAGCCATATGTACGTACATTATATATAATTGGGATGCAAATTTACTAAAAAAACACGTACAAGACCATGCTTTAATTGAAAAAAAAACGTAAAAACAAAATTTATTATCTTACATCAATTACGTAGAGCTTCCAAAACGTTTCATGTTACGGTAGAAAGATGATTTTGAAAGATACCCGGAACGAGTCATAACCTCATAAAGCGACATGTCCGGATTGTCCTCCATAAGTTTTTTCGCATATTCTATACGACGCTGATTGACATAATCAGAGAAAGAAAGACCTAAGTCACGATTAAACAGCTCTGAGAGATAGCGTCGGTTTGTGCCCAGCTGACTTGTAAGGTCCGTAATTCTAAGGTCTGGCTTTAGAAAGATTTTCTCCTCGCGCATAAGATGACGCAGGGCAGAACGTAAGCGGTCATCATTCACAGCCCTGTCGGTTCCTGACATCTCAGAATTACTACCCTGCGACTCCGCATCAGCAGACATATCCTTTTGCATATCCACATAGGAGTATTTCAACTCACTCCCGACACGGCAAATACAGAAGAGCAATATCGCAAAGAAGGTAAATGGAACTAACAGCAACAACGACGATCGGGCAAAGTAATATTTACCAAGAAAATTGACAACCAACGACACTAAACTGGTAAAAAAGAGCAATACTAGTATTGTTTTTAACGTCCGTAAAGAACGATCCTCGACATCGGAATAGAAAGAAGCAATAGTCTCATCATACCGTTTTATAATCACAGTGCCCCATATCAATGTCAGAAAAACACTAACAGCAAACAAAACCTTGGCTACCGAGTGTACCACTGCCAAAATCAAAGCCTTTCCTGCAAGTCCCTCATACGAATTCTGATAAAGATAAATATCTATAAAACTCAAAATATCTGAGTGGGACATATTACAATATAGAAGTACCATAACCATACCGACAAGGAGCGGAACTCCAAAGCAGTAAAGCTTGAACGACAGGCAAGCACGCCCCTTGGTAAGAACCAACAGGTAATAGAGATAAAGAGGATAAACCGCCAAATTGCATATACTATAAACAGAATCAAAAAAAGGCAGATATGACGTATATCTGTTAAAAAAAACAAAATGTCCGGCATATAAAACCGTTGACGTCACACACCAGACCAAAAGCTCACGATGAGCCGCACGATTTCCATACTTAAGCAAATCGAGCGCCAGCACCACTGACCAGAAGGTACAGAGGCACATTGCCGTAGTTGTCATGACTATTCCTAACATTCCACGACAAAAGTAATCAAAAAATAAATTCCGACAAAATATGGGCACCTTTTACTCTGAGAAATCTCCCAAAAAGACAACAAAAGCGTAGTTTTTGCGAATTTGGGACTCAAAATTGCGAATTTAGGACTCAAAATAAGACGGGAATTGATACTTTTGTAAATACTCCTCAACCAACGCATGATTAGGTTTCCAACATAAACCATATCCATAAAGGAAAACTAAACCAATGAAAAAGCGTAGCCGGTGATAAGTCTCCAAGACTAATCACCGGCATTTCTGTAGCGAGGGTGGGTCACGATCCCACGACCTCCGGATTATGAATCCGACGCTCTAACCAGCTGAGCTACCTCGCCATCGCTTTCGTAAGCGGGTGCAAAGGTACGTCAAAGTTTTGGAATATCCAAATATATTGGAAAATTTATTTTTAAAAAAGGCAAAAAAGATACCTTTGTATATATGATGTACCATTTTTTTATTACCTTTGCACCTTGTTATATCATACGCGCATGCGTAGTGAACATAAAAGAGTACGGCATCAAATGTTTAACATTAAGAAGCTTGACATATTTATCACCAAACAATTTGGATTGCTTTTCGCAGGAACATTCTTTATCTGCCTGTTCGTGCTAATGATGCAATTTCTTTGGAGATATGTTGATGAACTTATCGGAAAGGGACTGTCATTAGAAATAATGGCACAGTTCTTCTGGTATATGGCACTTATGCTGATACCTCAAGCGCTGCCTCTTGCCGTTCTTCTCGCCTCTCTTATAACTTATGGAAACTTAGGAGAAAGCAGTGAGCTTACCGCTATAAAATCCGCAGGAATATCACTCATACAGTCATTCCGCTCTCTAATAGTCATATCCATTTTGGTATCAATCGGCTCTTTTTATTTCCAGAACAACATTGGTCCAGAGGCACAAAAGCACCTGTCACAACTGCTGATATCCATGAAGCAGAAAAGCCCGGAGCTGGAGATTCCTGAAGGAGTTTTCTATGATGGTATTCCACAGACAAACATCTATGTTCAAAAGAAAGACATGAACACAGGCAGGCTCTACGGTATCATGATCTACATGATGACTAACAGCTATGAGGATGCCGCCATCATCCTTGCAGACTCAGGAATGTTGCAGTCTACCGCGGAGAAGAAACACCTTCTTTTGAATCTATGGAGCGGAGAATGGTTTGAAAACATGCGTTCACAGGAGTTTGGCGGTAGCGCGAGCGTACCTTATCGTCGTGAGAGCTTTGCCCATAAAACCATATTAAGGGACTTTGACGGAGACTTCAGCCTAACCGACATGGCGGGGATATCGCTTAACGCACGTACAAAAAGCCTGAAACAAATCAAGTATGACGTTGACTCACTAAATCATATTTACGACAGTATAGGACATGTCTATTACAAAGACATGCAACGTTATATTTTCAACGCATCAGACATAAGCAGAAAGGGGCACAGGAAAGCTGCATTCGCAGCTGCCGCCAAGGACTTCAATATCGATACACTATACTATCGGTTGAAACCTGAGAAGCGCCGCGATGCCGTACACATGGCTTTAAACAAGGTTCAGACGGAGATTAACGACTTACAGTTTAAGAGTATGCTCACCTCTGACGGTGACAAGCTCATACGAGAGCACCACATCGAGGCCATCAACAAATTCACATTAGCATTGTCGTGCCTGATATTCTTCTTCATAGGAGCACCATTAGGAGCCATTATCCGGAAGGGAGGATTAGGTGTTCCTATTATTGTGTCAGTATTAGTATTTATCGTTTACTATATCCTTGACAATACGGGTTACAGAATGGCACGCATCGGCGTGTGGTCCGTCTGGTTTGGAAAGATGTTGTCACCCGCAGTGCTCGTTCCGACAGCGGTATTCTTCACATATAAAGCCAACAACGACTCAACCGTATTCAATTTCGACATCTGGGCAAATCTATTCAGAAGGATGCTCGGCTTAAGGTTAAAGCGCCATATTGCCAGCAAAGAGGTCATCATCAACGATCCTGACTATGCCCTCGATGCTGAGAAGCTTACATGTATTACCGCCGACGCGAAGGATTATGCATTGAGGCATCACCTCAAGATGCCGCCAAATATTATAAAGGTGTTCTTCAAATATCAGCCAGACAATGAAATTCAGCGAATCAGCAAAGAACTGGAGCTTGTCATTGAGGATTTGTCCAACACCCGCGACAAAGTCATATTAACTGAAATAAACAAATATCCTGTACTGACTGAAAAGGCTCACACACGTCCTTTCGAGAGGAAATGGCTCAATATCCTTTCCGCCATTATCTTACCTGCGGGTATTTTCTTCTACATCCGAATGTGGCGTTTCCGTCTGAGACTTAGCCATGACCTGAATGTCATACAACAAGTCAACAATACGATAACAGACAGGATACATATAATAATATAATAATGTGTATATATGGAAAACTTCAAAATTAGCAGTGTTGAAGATGCGTTAAAAGACTTCCGACAGGGCAAGTTCGTAATCGTTGTCGATGACGAGGACCGCGAGAATGAAGGCGACTTGATTATTGCCGCTGAGAAGATAACACCGGAGAAGGTAAACTTCATGTTGAAGAACGCCAGAGGTGTGTTATGCGCACCTATAACCATAAGCAGATGCAAGGAACTGGACCTGCCACACCAAGTATCAGAAAACACCTCTATGCTGGGAACACCTTTCACCGTAACAATTGACAAGTTAGAAGGGTGTACCACCGGAGTATCAGCTCATGACCGCGCGGAGACCATACGAGCCTTGGCTGACCCAAAATCTACACCGCAGACTTTTGGCAGACCAGGTCATATCAACCCTTTATACGCACAAGACAATGGTGTCCTACGCCGCTCTGGTCACACAGAAGCAGCCGTCGACCTTTGTAAACTTGCCGGGTTATATCCTGCAGGAGCATTGATGGAAATCATGAATGAAGACGGGACTATGGCCCGCATGCCTGAGCTATATAATATGGCACAAGAGTGGAACATGAAAATTATTACCATCAAAGACCTCATAGCATATAGGCTCAAGAAGGAATCAATCATCGAAGTAGGCGTAGAAGCAGACATGCCTACCAGCCACGGACACTTTAGAATCATTCCTTTCAAGCAAAAAAGCAACGGATTGGAACATTTCGCACTTATCAAAGGGGAATGGGATAAAGATGAACCGATACTGGTACGCGTACACTCGTCATGTGCCACAGGCGACATTCTTGGCAGCAAACGCTGCGATTGCGGTGAACAGCTGCACAAAGCAATGGAAATGATTGAAGAAGAAGGCAAGGGTGTCCTCGTATACATACAACAGGAAGGACGTGGAATTGGTCTTATGAATAAGCTTGCAGCATATAAGCTACAAGAAGAAGGCTACGACACTGTAGATGCGAACCTGTGCCTCGGTTTCAAAGCCGATGAACGGGATTATGGTTGCGGAGCACAAATGCTTAGACACCTGGGAGTCCATAAAATGCGCTTAATGACAAACAACCCCACAAAGCGTGTCGGCTTGGAAGCTTACGGATTAGAGATTATAGAGAACGTCCCTATCGAGATAAGCCCAAATGAATACGACTATCACTACCTAAAGACGAAAAAAGAACGTATGGGACATGACTTACATTTGTAAAAAAATGTAGGTTTTCTTTCGTTTTCAAGAATAAAATGATTAAATTTGCACCACTTTAACAAACAAAAGAATAAAAATATGGCACTATTATCCAACCGTCTGAACCGCTTGGCACCATCCGCAACGCTTGCCATGTCGCAGAAAAGCAGTGAGATGAAGGCACAAGGTATCGACGTTATCAATATGAGTGTCGGAGAACCAGACTTCAACACACCTGACCATATTAAAGAAGCCGCAAAAAAGGCTATCGAAGACAATTGGTCACGGTATTCTCCTGTTCCTGGATACCCTGATCTCAGAATGGCTATTGTGGAAAAGCTAAGTAAAGAGAATGGTCTCCAATATTCCGTTGACGAGATACTGGTATCAAATGGTGCAAAACAAAGTGTTTGCAACACTGTGATGGCAATGATAAACCCTAGTGACGAGGTAATTATACCTGCTCCATATTGGGTCAGCTATCCACAGATGGTGAAACTTGCTGGTGGAGTTCCTGTATTTATAAATGCCGGCTTTGAGCAAAATTTCAAAATAACGCCAGAACAGTTAGAGAATGCCATAACTCCAAAGACGCGCATGCTTATCCTCTGCTCACCAAGCAATCCTACCGGCAGTGTCTATACAAAAGAAGAGCTTCAGGGACTGGCAGAGGTAATATTGAGACATGAAGACCTTTATGTCTTAGCTGATGAGATATATGAACATATAAACTATGTCGGCAGCCATGAGAGTATAGCACAGTTTCCTGGAATGAAAGAGCGTTCCATTATTGTAAATGGAGTATCAAAAGCATATGCCATGACAGGTTGGCGTATAGGCTATATCGCCGCACCAGAATGGATAGTAAAGGGATGCAACAAGCTCCAAGGACAATATACCAGCGGTCCCTGCTCTGTCAGCCAAAGAGCAGCATTGGAGGCGTATAAAGCCTCTCAAGACTGTGTGGAAGATATGCGACAAGCGTTCGAACGCCGCAGGAATCTCATTGTCGAGCTGGCACAGGATATTCCAGGCTTGGAAGTGAACGTTCCACAAGGAGCTTTCTACCTGTTCCCCAAATGCAATAGCTTTTATGGAAAAAGCGATGGGAAATATACCATAAACAACTCCACAGACTTCGCCATGTACCTGCTTGAGGTCGGACATGTGGCAACAGTAGGCGGAGATGCATTTGGCGACAAAGACTGCTTCCGCATCAGCTATGCCACAAGTGATGAGAATATCATAGAAGCCATGAAACGCATAAAATCTGTATTGGCAAATTTGCACTAAGGATGCTTTTTCACCACAATAGAAATCAGTCTCGTAAAAAAAAGGCGGATTTTGTTGTTAAAACTTCTTAATAAAGGATTTAAATTGCTTATTAATTACTATCTTTGCGAAGATTAAGCAAGAGGAGAACAAGAATCCTGTAAGAACAAACCTTCCTTGGCGAAAATCGAATGAGAAACTTTATTATTAATTAATTTATCAATAACTAAAAATTAAATTTTTAAATTATGGCAACTACACAAAAAGCAGCCCCCAAGAAAAAGTCTGAGGGCTTTCAGGGAGTAAGAGGCGCATTCTGGATTATCGTCGTTTGCGCTGTAATCGCAGTTCTTTTGTTCAACTTCTGGATGGGTCGCGAGGCTAACTTCGCAGATGCAAGCAAAGAGACACCTATCAACGTTTGGGGTACAATCTTCAAAGGTGGTGTTATCGTGCCTGTAATCCACACACTGTTGCTCACCGTATTGGCTCTCTCTATTGAGCGTTGGCTCGCTCTGAAGACCGCTTTCGGTAAGGGTGCTCTTCCAAAGTTCGTAGCAAACATCAAAGCTGCATTGAACGCAAACGACTTCAACAAGGCACAGCAGCTCTGTGACGCACAGAAAGGTTCTGTAGCAAACGTTGTTTCTGCTTCTCTGAACGCTTACAAAGAGATGGAGTCTACAGCTGGCATCAAGAAGGCTCAGAAGGTCGCTAAGATCCAGCAGGCACACGAAGAGGCTTCTCAGCTCGAAATGCCGACGCTGACAATGAACCTCCCAATGATTGCTACCATCGTTACTCTTGGTACACTGACCGGTCTTCTTGGTACCGTTGTCGGTATGATCCGTTCATTCTCTGCTCTGTCTGCAGGTGGTGGCGCTGACTCTGCCGCTCTGTCTGCCGGTATTTCTGAGGCTCTTATCAACACCGCGTTCGGTATCGGTACATCTTGGTGCGCCGTTGTAGCTTATAACTACTATACGAACAAGGTTGACAAGTTGACATTCGCTCTTGACGAAGTTGGTTACTCAATCGCTCAGACATACGAAGCAAACCACGCAGAAGAAGCTTAATTTTTGCTAACCCTTTAAACAATTTATCGCTATGGGTAAAGTAAAAGTTAAGAAGAGTGACGTCTGGATCGACATGACACC